>NZ_CAKVZL010000160.1:240-510 GCF_934835595.1 Eubacterium sp. AF15-50 | reverse complement strand
ATACTATTTATAGCATCAAACATAAGAATGGAGCCATTCGCCGAGTAAATGTCAACATTGCCGCAACCACAGTAGAGAACTACCGCCGGTTAAAGGATGCCGGCATCGGTACCTATATCCTGTTTCAGGAAACTTATCACAAAGAAAACTACGAAGCCTTGCACCCCACCGGACCTAAAAGCAAATATGCTTACCACACCGAAGCTATGGACCGCGCCATGGAAGCCGGCATAGACGATGTGGGTCTGGGAGTGCTGTTCGGCCTCAACA
>NZ_CAKVZL010000160.1:0-230 GCF_934835595.1 Eubacterium sp. AF15-50 | reverse complement strand
TCCGCACACCATCAGCGTGCCACGCATCTGTCCGGCTGACGATATTTCCACAAACGACTTCCCCAATGCTGTTTCCGATGATATATTCTGCCGCATTGTAGCCATCATCCGCATTGCCGTACCTTATACGGGAATGATTATTTCCACACGCGAATCGGTTGCCACGCGCAGCAAAGTGCTGCATTTGGGCATTTCACAAATCAGTGGCGGATCACGCACCAGTGTAGGCG
>NZ_CAKVZL010000159.1:0-519 GCF_934835595.1 Eubacterium sp. AF15-50 | reverse complement strand
GCTGTAAACAGAGCAATCAAGCGTATATATGAAGCACACAATGCAGAAGAAGTGGTAAAAGCTGCAAAACAGCACAGAGAGCCTGTGATAATACCACATTTTTCATGTCATCATTTGCGACATACCTTTTGTTCAAGGTTTTGCGAAAATGAAACAAACTTAAAGGTAATTCAGTCTATTATGGGACACGCAAATATCGAAACAACCATGGATATTTATGCGGAAGTTACCGATACTAAAAAGCAGGAAGCAATTCAAAATTTAGCACACAATTTAGATGTATTTTAGGAAAGAGTCCGGCATGGACTGACGAGAGTACGACAAAATGTGTGCCATACGACAAGAGTACGACAAATTCGAGTGGTGTAATCAGCATAAATATGTTATTATGATAATGTTGGAACACCGAAAAAGGCTTTATTAAAGGAAAAAGCATTAAAGTAAATTAAATTGATGTGAAATCCCGACAATGAAGTCGTTAGATGGTGTAAATAAGAAAAATGATGTAAATAATACAGC
>NZ_CAKVZL010000158.1:271-521 GCF_934835595.1 Eubacterium sp. AF15-50 | reverse complement strand
GCTTATCAAAGATGCACAGAAGAATGCCATTCTCAGAGATCCGACTATGGCAGCAGCGACACTTGCCGGTGCTCAGGCAGATGCAATGAAATCAGCAGCCTCCAACACTGCAGGTGCTATGACCGGATTTATGGGAATGGGCATGGCAGGCCAGGCAGGTGGAGCGAATATGCAGAATCTCTATCAGATGGGGGCACAGCAGCAGGCAGCACAGCAACAGGCAGCACAGAATATGCAGCCGGCATCCGGG
>NZ_CAKVZL010000158.1:0-261 GCF_934835595.1 Eubacterium sp. AF15-50 | reverse complement strand
AATACAGGAAAATTCTGCTCTGAATGTGGTAAACCGAAACCGCAGCGGGAAGAGTGGATATGCAGCTGCGGCGCAGTAAATACCGGTAAATTCTGTTCTGAATGCGGAAGCCCAAGACCGACCGGAAAGTGGACATGCAGCTGTGGTGCGGTAAATACAGGAAAGTTCTGTGCAGAATGTGGAAAGCCAAGACAGTAAAATACAGCAGGGGGAGAAATGTCTATGTCTGATCTGAGAGAATATAAATGCCCTGCCTGTGGC
>NZ_CAKVZL010000157.1:257-533 GCF_934835595.1 Eubacterium sp. AF15-50 | reverse complement strand
ACTCACAAGTATGGATGAGCCACGGAGATACCATCACCGCCATTCCGGAGAATTTCAAAATTATCGCTTCAACAGATAAAGTAGCCATCGCTGCTTATCAAATAAAGGAAGAGAAAGTATGGGGAGTACAGTTCCACCCGGAAGTGTTCCACAGTGAAGACGGAACCCAGCTTCTGAAAAATTTTGTAGTCGACATTTGCGGGGGGAAACAGGACTGGAGCGCTGCCTCTTTCATTGAAACGACTGTAGCCGAACTGAAAGCGCAACTGGGAAATG
>NZ_CAKVZL010000157.1:0-247 GCF_934835595.1 Eubacterium sp. AF15-50 | reverse complement strand
TCTTACCTGCATTTTTGTAGATCACGGCATGCTGCGTAAGAACGAATTCAAAAATGTACTCCATGATTATGAATGTCTCGGACTGAATGTAATCGGAGTGGATGCCAGCCAAAAATTCTTCAGTGAACTGGCAGGTGTGGAAGAACCTGAGAAGAAGCGTAAGATTATCGGCAAAGGTTTTATTGACGTATTCGATGAAGAAGCTCATAAAATTAAAGATGTGAAATGTCTGGCACAAGGTACCATT
>NZ_CAKVZL010000156.1:281-543 GCF_934835595.1 Eubacterium sp. AF15-50 | reverse complement strand
CTGGTGCAGTAGGGTTTGACTTCCCCTGCACCATACCCTATAATAGAGGACAGAAAAATATACTGGAGGACAACCATGGAAAAAGAACTGGTAGTTGTCATTGATTTTGGCGGACAGTACAATCAGCTGGTCGCCAGAAGAGTCAGAGAATGCAATGTCTATTGCGAGATCTACTCTTACAAGACAGACTTGAATAAGATAAAAGCGATGAATCCCAAGGGAATCATCCTGACCGGCGGCCCCGCAAGCTGCTATGAACCCG
>NZ_CAKVZL010000156.1:0-271 GCF_934835595.1 Eubacterium sp. AF15-50 | reverse complement strand
ATGACCCATGTGCTGGGTGGTAAGGTAGAGCGTGCAGCCGTTCGGGAATATGGCAAGACTGAGGTGAAGGTAGACCGCAGTTCCAAGCTGTTTTCCGATGTATCCGAGAATACGATCTGCTGGATGAGCCATTTCGACTATATTTCGTTCTCATACTGCGGAGCCCCGAAGGTGATCTCACCGGTGACGCTGTAACGGTAGGACTGGTAGTCCTGTCCCTCTTCATTGGTGATGCCGGAGACACTTCCTCTGGCATCGTAGAGGTAATAGC
>NZ_CAKVZL010000155.1:0-543 GCF_934835595.1 Eubacterium sp. AF15-50 | reverse complement strand
GAGTCTGTGAAATAAAGTCTGTAAATAGACATTCTATGATAAGTGATGGAGCTGTAAGTTCATGAAATGAGCTTGCAGCTCTTGTTTATATAACTAGCATATAAAAATACCCATGTCAAGGACGCCCGTTTTATAACGGGCGTATATTTATCCTTGATATTGGGTATTTTTTATGCTATTCAGGCAAACGGCCTTCGTACATAATGCTCAGTTCTCCATACACCTGAGCCCAGTTTCTTAAGGTCGTTGTCCATTTTTTCGTTGCTTCAAAGGTTGAAAGGTACAGTGCTTTCAATAATGCCTTATCACTTGGAAATACACTTCTCTGACGATTAAGTTTCCTGTATGTTGAATTTAAACTTTCAATGGCATTGGTTGTATATATTACTTTTCGTACAGTATCTGAAAATTTAAAAATAGGCGATATCACATCCCAGTTGTCCTTCCATCTTTTCATGGAGTTCGGATACTTCGGAGTCCATTTCTCAGTTACCCTGTCTAATGCTTCGAGAGCCTTTTCTTCATTAACTGCCTGATATATTG
>NZ_CAKVZL010000154.1:317-547 GCF_934835595.1 Eubacterium sp. AF15-50 | reverse complement strand
GGGTGGTACTTTTCTTTGTGCGTAAGCAATGAGCAGTGTAAAATGGAAAGAAAAAGGACGATATGGTCTGAATGCTTGCATTCAAGACAGAGCGTCTTTTTTCTTTTTATTTTATGCGGCGAATGCCGCATCAGCGAGATGAAACGAAGTGCAATCGAGCTGTGCACTGCCTTATTTAAAGGCACATTCCGCAAAATCACTTATAAAACCAGAAACTTATCTGAAACATA
>NZ_CAKVZL010000154.1:0-307 GCF_934835595.1 Eubacterium sp. AF15-50 | reverse complement strand
ACTAAATTAGAAGTAAAAAGGTTCGAAAAAATCGACGTTATGTAAACCTTTCCCACAAATCTTCCCACAACTTGTGGGAAGGATGTTATTTTCGATTATATTTTCTTATATCTATTCATAAATTATTTTGTAAAAAATCTTATCTTATCTCATCCTATCCTATCTTATCAGAAATAGCATTCTCAAATATATTGACAGCTTTCTTTCTGGATTTTTCAGTAACATGAGAATAAGTATTCAGAGTAATCTTTATATCTGAATGTCCAAGTAGTGACTGTACATCTTTAATGTTAGCACCATTTAATAC
>NZ_CAKVZL010000153.1:0-559 GCF_934835595.1 Eubacterium sp. AF15-50 | reverse complement strand
ATACAGAGAGGAGCAGGAAGATGAATAAAGATTTAATAAATATATTGCTAGATGCATACGAAAAGGAATATGGAGAAGACGTAAAATTCAGTGAAGGAGACGTACAAATATTTGAGTTAAACGATTGTATGATTATTCTTTCGCTTGAAGATAGAACATTAAAAACACAAATAATAGGAGACAAGCCTATTAAAGTTGACTATGAAACAGGATTTTTTCAGAATTAAAAGGAGAGTGAACAGAATGAGATTAATAGATACAATTAGTTCAAGATAGTTCAAGATTAGTTCAAGAGAGAATATAAGGAGAGTGATTAGAATGTAATTAAAGATGCAGAAGGTAATTATCGAGATTGTATTATTTATGAAATTGTAACAGAGGATATTAATAAATTAAAAGTTAAGACGAGATTTAGAAGAAGCAAAAATGACATGGAATAGGAGAAATAAGGAATGAAAGAGCAGAAAGCGATAACACAGGAAGAAGCAATCAAACGTTTAAAAGAAAGCAGATTTACTATTCAGCCATACAACTATATGAACCAAGCATTAGATATGGC
>NZ_CAKVZL010000152.1:0-590 GCF_934835595.1 Eubacterium sp. AF15-50 | reverse complement strand
AGGTATGGGAATGCCGTAACTGTGGACATATTGTAGTAGGAACTAAGGCGCCTGAAGTATGTCCGGTATGTAATCATCCACAGAGCTATTTTGAAGTACATGAAGAGAATTATTAAGGAGATGAGATTATTACGAAGAAGAAAGTGATTAATTCAAAAAAAGCAGTAATGATAGGCTGTGGCTTTGTTGGTTCTGCATCGGTATTTGCTCTGATGCAGAGTGGCTTGTTTACAGAGATTGTCCTTATCGATGCAGATAAGAACAAGGCAGAAGGAGAAGCGATGGATATCAGTCATGGTATTCCATTTGCGAGTCCGATGAAAATATATGCCGGAGATTATGATGATGTGGCTGATGCTGCAATTGTTGTCATATCTGCCGGAGCGGGACAGAAACCGGGAGAGACAAGGCTTGATCTCGTAAATAAAAATGTAGCAATATTTAAGTCAATCATTCCTGAAATAGCAAAGAGAAATTTTGCAGGTATCATGCTTGTAGTTGCGAATCCGGTAGATATCCTGACTCAGGTAGCCATAAAGTTATCAGGACTTCCAGAAAACAGGGTTATTGGATCGGGTACTGTGTTAGAT
>NZ_CAKVZL010000151.1:0-611 GCF_934835595.1 Eubacterium sp. AF15-50 | reverse complement strand
CTATCATGTCAGTAATCAATTTAACAACAGAGAATTTTGAAGAAGAAGTATTAAATGCAAAAGAACCAGTACTGGTAGATTTCTGGGCAACATGGTGTGGACCATGCCAGACAATGGGACCGGTTGTTGATGAACTCGCACAGGAGCTTACAGATGTAAAGGTAGGTAAGGTGAATGTGGATGAGCAGATGGCGCTTGCCAGAGAATATAAGGTAATGTCAATTCCGACATTTCTCGTATTCAAAGATGGAAAGGTCGCAGAGAGAACTTTAGGAGTTCAGGAAAAGAGTGAGCTGGAACAGCTGATTCGGTAAGCAGAATATAGAATAAGTTATCTAAGGATGTGCCAAGGCACATCCTTTTTGTAGTTTGCGCGCCATGGGCGCGCTCTAACGGGTGAAAGTCCCGAATACGCCTAGGTAACAAGGAAGTATATAGCTGAACAGCAGGGGTGTCCATTGTGAGGTGGAATCTGAAGGAAGCTGTAGTAAAGAACTAGATGCAATAATTTGTTATAGGCTGCATATGTGTATCTGGAAGCAATGGAAAACCCCACAGAATTGTATAAAGAATTTGATGAAACTCGGAGTTGATAAGGATACAGCTTGGAT
>NZ_CAKVZL010000150.1:407-643 GCF_934835595.1 Eubacterium sp. AF15-50 | reverse complement strand
CCCCAAAGCTCATCCTACATTGTAGTTAATCCCTTTGTGTGACAAATCAGAAAATGTGAATCGGTGACAAGCATCCATCCCCACTGACAAAATCAGTCTTTTCTGCCTTGTTTCGCTGACAAATTTGTCACTGAAATTACAATTCTGCATGAAAAAAGCGGCAATGAAACTATCTTCATTACCGCTAAAAATGAGCGTCTCCTATAGGAATCGAACCTACAATAGAGTCTTAGGAG
>NZ_CAKVZL010000150.1:0-397 GCF_934835595.1 Eubacterium sp. AF15-50 | reverse complement strand
CATTTAACTAAGGAGACAAATGCCGTATTTTCGGGCTTTTCAGCTCTTTTGGCTCCGGCTGCCATATCTATGAATTCAATCACTCTTGTGATGAATTTCCATTGTATCTTATTTTGACATTCAGGTCAATCCCTGTTGGAATCGAACTCTGACTTATCACTTCGCAACTTCCATAAGTCTCAACCATGATTGAACCTTAGGAGGCACTTGTTATATCCATTTAACTATGAGAACTAATATTACCTAATAATTTACTTTTCCCTGCATCCAGATGACCCCCTTAAATCTTCTGCCAATTGCAGGTTCCCCCAGAAGGTCTTTTTCATTGATGCATACATCATATATCAAATCGTTACAGTCCAGTGTAAGCAAACAGATTTTATCACCTGTCATCTTA
>NZ_CAKVZL010000149.1:0-807 GCF_934835595.1 Eubacterium sp. AF15-50 | reverse complement strand
CTATGCTTGAATCATATAAAACTGCAACAAACTGGTCAACTATTGCTAATAGAATAATCAAATTAGAAGGAACTATATATGAAGATGTGTATTGGAGTAATAAAGATATGATGTTTATATCTGTTGATTCTATAGAATATGAAATTCCAAAAGATACCACTGTTCTTCAATATAAAAATACTTATCAAATAGGACATTTATATTCAAATGGAACAGAATTAGCAGATGATAAATTATTACATGATTATTTAAATACTGCAATAACGACGGAGGTGAAATAATGATAATTGTTGAAAACAAGGTAATTAATAACAAAGAATTTAATCATACGTATTCCGATATAGGAATGAAGATTAAGCGAGACAACGTTATGTATGACGAAGCATACGACCCGGTAGAATTTGACCGTGAATATGAAGAAACAGATAAGGCAGTAGGAGAAGAGGAAGAATAGAGGTGATTCAATGATTAGGGATGTAGGCGGATAAAAATTGTTTTTAACGGGTAAAAAAAGAATAAGGAGAAAAGAAATGACAGTATATCAAATCATATCCGCATTGGGTATTCCGTCATTGGCAGGAGCAATACTGTTAAGTATTTTTAATTTCGTAAAGTCAAAACATTCATCAAATAAGTTAATAAGGGATGGTGTTATTGCGATTTTGCACAATAAAATATACACGTTAGGCAAGCAGTATATCGAGCGAGAATATGTGACTATTGAAGATATGAAAGATTTTGAATATCTTTATAACGCATATCATGCCCTTGGTGGGAACGGAACCGGAACGGAAATATATGAAAGAG
>NZ_CAKVZL010000148.1:0-814 GCF_934835595.1 Eubacterium sp. AF15-50 | reverse complement strand
GAATGCAATCAGGCCATTCACTGTCGGCCGGAAGAACTGGCTGTTCAGTGCCAGTCCGAACGGAGCTGCCTCCAGTGCTATTGTGTATACAATGGTCGAGATGGCAAAAGCGAATGATCTGAATACCTATAAATATCTGACTATAAATGAGCAAGTTCGTGATTTTGCATAAAAGAAAGACACCTTGAATTCGATTGTGTTGTATAATGAAAGTGACCAAACCAACATTTACAGCATTCACGAAAGAAGGTGTCTCCTGCAAATACTATACATCATTCAGCATTCATATACAACCAGTTTAAAAAATTAGATTTATGCAAATCGTATTCTAATCGAATGATCAATCATCTTATGAGTATCCTGATTAGCATCTTTCTTTCTGGATACCATGGAAAAACCACGGATTTTGCCAAAAACAGTTCCTGCCATAGAACTACAATTGCCCATTTCCTCAACTCTGGAAAGTGGGATGAATCGTTGCTTTCAGATACATTAAAACGGTCTGTCATTGAGATTATTTATTCAGAAGCAGCCCGCACCGGAAAACCTGTTTTCTGTATTGTTGACGATACGATAGCTTCAAAGACAAAGCCTTCGTCACGGGCTCTGCATCCGATTGAAGATGCGTATTTTCATCAATCTCATTTGAAAGGCAAACAGGACTATGGGCATCAGGCAGTTTCAGTTATGCTTTCCTGTAACGGCATTGTTCTGAATTATGCTTTTGTAATGTACAATAAATCAGTCTCCAAGATTGACCTTGTACAAAACATTGCAAGGGAACTGCCTGTTCCACCGGCAATGTCCTATTTTC
>NZ_CAKVZL010000147.1:0-827 GCF_934835595.1 Eubacterium sp. AF15-50 | reverse complement strand
CTCCCAGAGTATCCAGCTCCAGCTCATCATAAGCCGTGACCTCACGCAACTCTGCAATGTCGAACACGGCAAGGCGAGCGCCGCAGGAAATCAAAATCGACTTGGCTGTTTTTCCGGCGGCCAGCTTATATTTCTTGTACTGACGGACGGCGAAGTGGTTGGGCTTCTCGGCTTCCAGTGCATCAAACATCAGGTCTACCGGGTTTTTGAACTCCTCGTCATCCTCCCGGACCTCCATGGCGTTGATGAACTCGATGAGGGTAGAGAAATTCTGCTCCTCTACCGGGGCCTCATAGTGGATATACCCAATCAGCGCGCAATACAGCAAGGTCTCTGCTTATAGTGATAGGTAAGGTTTTGATATTATCTCCACCTTTTCCCCCACTTCACACCGGACATGCGACTTTCACCGCATCCGGCGCTCCATCGATTGTCTTCACGAGACATTTAATCAGTCACCAAATTTAAGTTTTATATTATTGCTGACAGGTTCGCCTGCTCTCGCAGACTATTGATTTTCACGAGCATCTTTTTTGTGATATTGAGTGTTTTTATCAGGTCTTTTATTACTGCTTGGGGCAGTTCTTGTAACAGAATCAGATATTTTTTGTGAATCAGAACCATGTTTTTATATCTTTCAAATCCACCAAGTGCTCTTGGTACTTTGAGCCATACAGCTACATGTTCCGCATCTGCGAATTCTTCTCCACTGATTGCACATTTTCCCTTTTGAGCAGAAAATAAAGATATTTTACTGTCATGGTATTCTGTGCTATGACCAACGGATATTTTTTCTCTCAGTCCTTTCAGAACATACTGATTAAGGT
>NZ_CAKVZL010000146.1:0-900 GCF_934835595.1 Eubacterium sp. AF15-50 | reverse complement strand
GATTTTCTGGAACCGGGTAAAAAGTATACCGCTCATTTGTATGAGGATGACGATAAACTGAATACAGGTACCAAAGTGCGTACGGCACATAAGAAGGTGAAAGCCGGAGACAAACTTATATTGAAGTTAAAGGCGAGTGGCGGGGCTGCGTTGCACTTTACTCCGATAGAGAAATGATCTTATAAATAGTATTCAGTTATCATATAAAAATCCCCCCTTCATTCTGCTTCGTAAAAACAAAAGCGATGAAAGGGGGGAATTCTTTATTTTCCGTAATTAATCAGCCATTTTACCATTTCCGGGTCATAATGAGAGAAGAAGAGGGTTTCAGCGTTATCGAGTGAAGCAATGGCAGACATATCTTCCGGTGACAAAGTAAAATCGAAAACATTGAAGTTCTCAGCCATTCGTTCCTTGTGAGTCGATTTAGGAATGACTATGATGTCCCGTTGAATCAGATAGCGTAATGCAACCTGTGCCACTGATTTTCCGTATTCTTTTCCGATTTCTTGGAGAGTGCTGTTCGTGAAGAAGTCATTCCGTCCTTCGGCAAAAGGTCCCCATGACATAATTCTCGTACCATATTCTTTCATTACTTCCTGTAACTTCACTTGCTGGCTGAAGACATGTGTTTCCACCTGATTGACAGCAGGAGTAATCTCACAAAACTCTGCAAGGTCCACGAAGCGGTCCGGATAGAAGTTGCTGACGCCGATAGCGCGAATTTTTCCTGCCTTGTACGCTTCTTCCATTGCGCGGTAAGTGCCATAGTAATCACCGAATGGCTGATGAATAAGCAGTAAGTCTATATAATCACTCTTTAATTTACGAAGTGATTCATCAATAGAAGCTTTAGCTTTTTCGTAACCGGCATTTGAAATCCATACTTTTGTAGTGATG
>NZ_CAKVZL010000145.1:0-1245 GCF_934835595.1 Eubacterium sp. AF15-50 | reverse complement strand
GACATTTTCTCTAACTTTGATTTAGAAAATTTATACAGCAATGATTGCCGGAATGACAAGACAGAACCACGTCCTAATATTTCCTGAATATCCGTGGAAATAATATACTCTTCATTTAAAAGAGCTAATCTGAATTTATCTAAAATCATTTCCCGATTCTGGGAGTCACCAACATGATACACCTTCATTTTTTTGCAACTTGTTACTAAAAATTGCATCAGAAAATTTCTATTAAGGTGCACGCTCTTTCCTCTCATATATCCGCCACATTTACTCGGTTCCTACAAACGGCAACTTTACGGCTTTGTCTTATTTAGCAGACTTACCAAGCGGAACCTAGCCTCATATGTGATTTCTGTCCGTCGGACCAAGAGTTTGCTTACAGCTTCCTTCAGATTCTACCTTACGATAGACACCCTTGCTGTTCAGCTATACACTTCCTTGTCGCCTAGGCGTGTTCGGGACTTTCATCCGTTAGAGCGCGCCCATGGCGCGCAAACTAAAATATCGCCAGCCATAGCATGGCTGACGATACAAAAATTTATTATTTTTTATTGTCCTCTTGACGGGGAGCATACCACCATTATTATAGTGGTTTATTTTTTTTATTCCAATGCAACAAACATGTAAAATGTCTGATGTATTTTTGCAAGTTTTGTTCCATAGCAGTGTTTATCTTATTTTCCGTCTTCTTCTGAAAAACAGAATCATGATAATACTTATGGCAAATAGTAACCATACATGCCTGCTTGTTTCCAGACGAACCCCTGTTTCCGGTATTAATTGTGTGTTTTCGTTTGTGATTTTTAACTCAATCACGTCTCCTCGTGCAGCCTCAATCCGCTGTTTCATGACAGCTGTATTTCCATTCGATGTTGCCTGCACTGGATTTGAATACTTATCATTCTCTTCTTTTTTAGAAATCGAAACAGCGTATTTTGATGTATCAACAGTTTCTGTTATTATGATATCCGAAGATATATCTACATTTTTTAATGTAACTTTATCTCCATGTTTCAAAGAAGTTCTAATTGTCTTGCTACGCAGCTTTTGACCATCTTCCCAATAGAGAATTTCCATATCAAATGGCTTCTTGCGGTTTCCAAGTGGACCAGTGACTTCCTTTGTAATCTCAACCGTCACCCCGCCTTTTTGCGGATGATTGACGATATGTCTGTCCGAAACAGTTCTCCAGGTATTTGTCATCGGTGATTTCTCATATAGGAATAAAATATCGGATTCTAC
>NZ_CAKVZL010000144.1:0-1500 GCF_934835595.1 Eubacterium sp. AF15-50 | reverse complement strand
CATCACAGGCAACTAACAGCGGTCTTTTACCTTTAGCCTTTAACTTGCCGGCTATCTTGGCAGTGGTTGTAGTTTTACCCGCACCCTGAAGACCCATCATCATAATAACCGTTATCTGGTTATCAGGAAGAAGCTTAAGTTCCGTGGTTTCAGAACCCATAAGGGCTGTCAGCTCTTCGTTAACAATCTTAATAACCATCTGTCCCGGTGTAAGAGAACTCATAACATCCTGTCCTACAGCTCTCTCCTGAACCTTTTTAATAAAGTCCTTTACTACCTTAAAGCTTACATCTGCTTCTAATAAAGCAATTTTTACTTCTTTTAAGGCAGCCTTTACATCATCTTCCGTGAGACGGCCTTTACTTCTTAAATTTTTAAATATATTCTGTAACTTATCGGATAAGCTTTCAAATGCCAAAGCCATACCTCCTAATAATTATCTAATATTTCCTGAGCTATCATTTTTATTTCAGAAATATTTTTCTGATTTATATCACTGTCTGCTAACTGACAGATTCTTCTCACATCTTCTTTAGTCTTGGAAAATCTCTCTACAAGGTGTAGCTTTTCCTCGTAACCGTTTAATATCCTGTCACAGCGTTTCACCATGTCGTGAACTCCCTGCCTTGAAATTCCCCTTTCCTGGGCAATCTCTCCAAGACTATAGTCATTTAATATAAAATCCTCATATATTTCCTTTTGATGTTCCGTAAGAAGTTCGCCATAAAAATCATATAACATAGAACTTTTATATACATCTTTCATCGTAAACATACCTTTCTATATGATTTGATTTTACCACCTAGAGTATAATACAGTAAAAAGCAAAAGGTGTCAAGTATTTTTTCTTGACACCTTTGTTTTTGTTTTATTTTATAAATTTGGAGCTTCTTCCTTTGGATTATAACCTGTTTTTTTCAAGGCTTTAAGAATCTGTTCCTTATGGTCATGTCCAAAGCATTCCAATGTAACCTTTAATTCAACAGCTGCATTTCTGTTTACTGAAACAAACTGATTATGCTCTAACTTAATTACATTACCTTGCTGCTTTGCAATTTCATTTGCCACCTTAACCAATTCGCCCGGCTTGTCAGGAAGCAATACGGAAACACTAAATACTCTTCCACGCTGGATTAATCCATGCTGAAGGGTAGATGACATTGTGATTATGTCCATGTTACCACCACTTATGATTGAAACAACCTTTTTGTCCTTAAATTTCAGATGTTTAAGAGCTGCTACCGTAAGAAGTCCCGAATTTTCAGCAACTAACTTATGATTTTCAACCATATCTAAAAATGCATCTATTAATTCTTCATCCTTAATTGTAATAATTTCATCAATATTTTTCTGGATATAAGGAAAGATAATCTCTCCCGGTGTTTTTACCGCAGTACCGTCAGCAATGGTATTGGCACTATCTAATGTAACAACATGTCCTGCTTCAAGACTTGCCTTCATACAGGCTGCATGTTCAGGTTCCACACCAATAACCTTAAT
>NZ_CAKVZL010000143.1:0-2467 GCF_934835595.1 Eubacterium sp. AF15-50 | reverse complement strand
AATTCCTGTGCCGTGCGTTTGCCAAAGATGGTCATCTGGGTGCTGGCGTGAATGTGTAAATCAGGAAAATGTGTTCTGATATAATTAAAAACTCCCATATCCTGCACAATTACTGCATCTAAACCATTTTCATATAATGGAAGAATATAATTATAGAGTTTTTCGTTAATTTCGTCATCACGCAAAAGTGTATTTACAGTTAAATAAAGCTTTCTATTATGTATGTGTGCATAATTAATGGCATCAATTAGCTGCTCTGTTGTCAAATTATCAGCATTTGCTCTTGCACCAAACATTTCGCCACCGGTATATACGGCATCCGCCCCTGCATTAAATGCAGCTATAACACTTTCATAGGAGCCACCCGGTGCTAAAAGTTCAATATCCATGTCACTCTCCAAAACCATCTTTCAAGAAACGACCAGGCTAAACCTGATCGCTATATTCCTTTAATTAATTTTTTAATTCTGTCTGTAATCTTACAATCTCTTTTTCAAGTTCCTTGATTTTATCTAAAGCTTCTTTTAATTCTTTTTCAGTAGCTTCTGCCTTTGAATCTGAGACAATTAATTCGTGCTTTAAATCATAAACTTCTTTTTCTTTGATTTCCAAATCATTTTCTAACAAATCAGCCTGTTTTTTAGCCTTGAAGTAATCATTGGCAATGTTGATTTCAAGTAAGATACGCTGCATATCCATTTTCTGCATACGGTAGTTTTCGTTTTGCTTAAATTCCATAATCATATTGTTTATGTATGAAGCTACCTTTTGTAAATATGCTTCACTTTCAAAACCACCGATATTGTATATTTTTCCATCTATAATTACATCTATATAATTCTTTGATGCCATAATTTTCTCCTAACTGTATAAAATACCTACATAAATACTGTACCTTAAAACTTCAATTATAATATCATAAATTACTGTTATGGTCAAAAGGTATTTGGTGTTATGGGTTTTTGGAAAAGTAATAAATCCTATTGCTCATAAGGAATACCTAAATGTTCATAGGCTGTAGGGGTTGCAATACGACCTCTTGGTGTACGCTGTATTAATCCATTTTGAATAAGGTAAGGCTCGTAAACATCCTCTAGAGTACCTGAATCCTCCCCTAAGGCAGCCGCTAATGTGTCTAAACCTACAGGGCCTCCGGCAAATTTGGAAATAATGGTATCTAAAATACTTCTGTCCCCTCTGTCTAAACCTAATTTGTCCACTTCTAAAAGATTAAGGGCGGTGTTTGCCACATCTTCCGTGATAACGCCGTCATATTTTACCTGGGCAAAATCCCTGACACGTTTTAAAAGGCGGTTGGCAAGTCTCGGAGTTCCTCTGGAACGCCTTGCCATTTCCTCGGCACCTTTATCATCTATTTCCACTCCTAAAATATCGGCGGATCTTATTATAATTTTTTTTAGTTCTGATATATTATAAAATTCTAATTTATTAATAACTCCAAATCTGTCTCTTAAAGGTGCAGTAAGAAGTCCTGCCCTTGTTGTGGCACCGATTAATGTAAATTTTGGTAAATCAAGCCTTATGGAGCGGGCAGCCTGTCCTTTCCCAATCATTATATCAATGGAATAATCTTCCATTGCCGGGTAAAGAACTTCTTCCACCTGTCTGTTTAATCTGTGGATTTCATCAATAAATAAAATATCATTTTCAGATAAGTTATTAAGGATTGCAGCCATTTCTCCCGGCTTTTCAATGGCAGGGCCGGAGGTTACCTTAATATTTACTCCCATTTCGTTGGCAATAATAGTGGAAAGGGTGGTCTTACCCAGTCCCGGAGGACCATAAAGTAACACATGGTCTAAAGGTTCATTTCTGGTTTTTGCTGCTTCTATGAAAATTTTTAAGTTATTTTTTGCTTTTTCCTGACCAATATACTGGTCTAATTTCTGAGGTCTCAGACCTTTTTCTATAACTGCGTCTTCCGAAACCATTTCTGTTTGAATAATTCTTTTATCCATATTTAATCCTCATTAAAAAATATATTTAAGTGCATTTTTCAGTAAATCTTCCACATCCATATTCTTAGCATTTGGCACCTTTTTAATGGCACTGTATGCATCTGATTTGGAGTATCCTAAAGAAACAAGAGCTTCTAGTGCATCATCAAAATCACCCTTTGCTGCCGGAATTTCTTCATAGTCTGTTCCACCGATTACACTATCCATATCAATTTTATCCTTAAGCTCAATAATAATCTTTTGAGCAGTTTTGTTTCCTATACCCTGAGCTTTTGCAATAGCCTTGGCATCTCCTGATATAATGGACATGGCTAGGGCATCACCGGGACATGCAGTTATAATGGCAAGTCCACCCTTAGGTCCTACTCCACTTACTCCAAGAAGCATTTTAAAAAAATTAAGTTCGTCTTTTGAAAGAAAACCATACAGCTGCATGGCATCTTCCTTTACACTTAAATAAGTATATATTTTTAATTCCTCTCCAATAC
>NZ_CAKVZL010000142.1:0-2506 GCF_934835595.1 Eubacterium sp. AF15-50 | reverse complement strand
GTAAAACACCGGGTACAATAACCGTTATAGGTGGAGAAGACGGTGTGAATTCCGTAAGTGATACAGGAACAATTAAATTAAGAGGAAATTCAACATCTTTGGCAGATAAAGCCGCTTACAATATATCCTTTAGTTCTAAGCAGACATTATTTAGTGGTGCTAAGGCAGCTAAAAAGTGGTGCCTTTTGGCAAATGCATTTGATAAGACCCTTATCAGAAATAAGCTTGCAATGGAACTTGGAAAAGAATTGGGAATGGTGGCAACACCGGAGGAACATTATGCAGACCTATACATTAACGGACAGCTTAAGGGAACATATCTGGTAAGTGAGCCGGCAGACAATGGAAGATCAGGAGTTTCTTATGATGAAACAAATGATAAGGAAATGATGTTTGAGTTAGAGGCTGACAGAGAAGAAGCAGGAGCTACATATTATACAACAAATCTTGGTGTAAGATTCGTAGTGGAGGATCCGGAAGGCTTAGGAACAGACACTGCTAAGTATTCAAACTGGGTGAACACATTATCAGCTTTTGAAACGGCATTAACCGATACGTCTTCAGACAAAGTGTTAGACTGCATAAATGTAGATTCATTTGTGGATATGTATATTGTAAATGAATTATTTAACACGGTTGATTTTGGTTACAGTTCAGTTAAGTTCTATACAAAGGAAGATGCAAAGGGAAATACAATTATATATGCAGGGCCTTTGTGGGATTTTGATTTGTCATCAGGAAATTCATCTGTGGAAGAATGTAGAAAGACAGATGCTTTCAGATGTCAGCAGGTAAATACGTGGTTTGGATACTTAATGAAGAATAGTACCTTTAAAAATAAGGTTATTTCAAAATTTAGGTCAATGCAGCCACAGATTCAGAATCTTTACAGCGAAAATTCTTTAGGAATTAGCAGAATAAATGCTAACTTGAATTATATGGGAAAATCAAAAGACAGAAACTATTCGGCAATAAGTGAAGGCGGTGCAGGCTGGAGCCAATCAACACCGGATTCGGCTGAATACAAATATTACCCATATGGATATAGTACATTGTCACCATACATTAATTATACATATGATGAACATGTTGAATATCTCACTAACTGGTTAGAAACAAGAAATAAATGGATGTGCAGCCAGTGGAATATTAATTATGATACAGCGGGAAGTGAAACAATCAGTACAGACATTGATATTACAGGATATCAGATGACCTCTTCATTAAACGGCATAGCAGGAAATATGGGTATGCGTGTTGTATATGAGGTAGAGTCTACAGTTAATGGAAAGGAAGTTTCCGAAAAAGGACTTATTTACGGACTGGTTTATGGAAACAATCCAATAAGTGAATCAGATTTAACATATGATTCATCCAGCGATTACGTAAAGAGATATATGGCTACCGATGCAGGAAAGTCAAGTGTTCAGTTAGGAGATTCAGAAACAGCATCATACTATGTAATGACAATGAGCTGTGATGCAGGAGATGGAACAGATAATGTAACAGCTAATGCATTTACTGCTAAATACTATGTAAGAGCATATGCAAAGTTAGCAGATGGCTCCATAGTTTACAGTAATGTGGATTCATATACTGTATACGATATTGCAGATTATATTTATCAGAATCAGTTAGTAAGCAACAAGTCTTCATATGACTATTTATATACTAAAATATTGAAATATGTAAACAGCAGTTATAAAGAGGGAGATTACGACTGGGGAAACATAGTGGTAAAATAAATGGCACACAAATAGTACATAAAGAGCTAAATACGAAGGAGGGTATTTGGCTCTTTTAAAATAAAAAAAGGAGGTACAAAATGAATAAGTTTAAGAAATTTATTTCATTATTGCTTGTTGCAACCATGATTGTTACATTTTGCCCTAATGTTAGCATAGGACAAAGTGTTGAAGTAAAAGCCGCAACTTCAGGAATAACTAATGGTGCAACTTACACAATTGTATCTGCATATAATGGAAAGGCAATAACCCAGACTGACCTTTCAACATTTTATGCAAATTGCGTAGTTTGGAATACAGATGCAATGAGTAATTTAGCAAGATGGACATTAAAGGAAACGGGAGATTATTACAATATTACCAATGCAGTATCCGGTAAGAGCATAAAAATAACCGGAAAAAATAATGGGGATAATATGGATTTAAACGGTAATGATAATTCTGATAACTACAGATGGAAACTGGTGCCTATTACATCAGGAACCTATGCAGGATGTTATTATATTGTTTCAGCGGTAAAGAATGATAGCGGTGAGGAAGAATATGCTGAAATTATTAGTGACGATGACAAAAAGAATACCGACGGTGCCCAGGTGAGATTATGGACAAAGTCAAAAAGCGTAGATTATGAGCCACGTCAGATATGGATAATCCAGAAAAGTGACGTGGAGGATGCAACCTTTACAGAGGCAATGGCTGATAAGGCATTAGAGGCATTTAAAAATAAGTATTATGTAAAAAATTCAACCACAGGATATAAC
>NZ_CAKVZL010000141.1:0-2569 GCF_934835595.1 Eubacterium sp. AF15-50 | reverse complement strand
CTGTAAGGTAGTATTCATTGGTCCATGTGCTGCGAAAAAGCTTGAAGCAAGCCGTCGCTCAGTACGAAGCGATATTGACTTTGTTTTAACCTTTGAGGAAATGATGGGGATTTTTGATGCTAAGGGAATTGATTTTAACAATCTTGAACTAGAAGAATTCAGACAAACTTCCAGCTCCTATGGTAAGGGATTTGCTGCCAGTGGCGGTGTTGCCAATGCCGTTGTAAATGTTTTAAACAGTATTGACCCTGACCGTGAGGTAAAAACAGTTAAGGCGGAGGGATTAGCGGAATGCAAAAAAATGCTTATGTTAGCCAAAGCCGGAAAATATGACGGATATCTGTTAGAGGGAATGGCATGTCCCGGCGGATGTCTTGGTGGTGCAGGAGTTTTGGCAGATGTCAGAAAAGCAGGCATTGCTCTTGAACAGGACAAATCAAAATCTGAATTAACAAAACCGTCTCAGTCAGAATACTTAAAATATCTTCATTTAATAACAAAGGAGGAATTGTATGAAAATGAGGACTAGAACCATTACCGTTACAGCAGTAATGATTGCACTTTGCATAGCAGTACAGTTTTTTAAAGTTCCAACCTTTGCATATTCAATTTATGTTATTGGTGGATTAATTAACCTGATACTTATTATTGATACATTATATTGCGGAATTGTTAGCGGTATTATAGTTTCAGCTGTTGCCCCTATTACATCTTTTATTATAACCGGGTCACCTGTTATTGCCGCTGTCCCTATGATTCTTCCGTGTATTATGATAGGAAACATGGTTCTTGTGCTTTTTGCCTGGTTTGTCAGGTGCAAAAAGCTGGAACTTAATCTTTTGCCAATAAGCCTTATAGCAGGCTCTGTTGCCAAATGGGGTGTAATGACACTTCTTATTATCAGATGGGTTCTTCCATCCTTTGGAAAGGGATTAAGTCACGTAGCCTACAAGGCTGCAACAGTTACATATTCCACAACCCAGTTAATTGCGGCATTGTTTGGAACTGCATTAGCCTGTGTTATCTGGCCTATTGTGCGATTAGGTGTAAAACGTTCAAAATAAAAATTGTTTATGAATAGATATAAAATCAGTCTACAATTAATGCTTTCGGGTATACCCGGTTCATTAAATTGTCATCGTATTTTGTGTCTATCCATTTTTCTATGTTATTATTTGCATTCTTTCCCTTGCTTCTTTCCTGATATCTTGCAAGGGCAATACTTGATATGAAAACATTCACTAACATAAATGCCAGTAACATCCATGTAGCTATTATTCCCGGTTTCTTTGGGATTTTTTCAATAAGGGCAGACAGTAGCGGATATGCAACCTTAAACCAAACTATAGCCGCTATTCCCCAAAAAGAACAGTACAATAAATTAATTCGTCCTCCAAGGTTAAATGGCATATCGCTGTAATCCCAGAAAACAGTGCCAAAGGCTATTTCCGTAAAAACGCTGCATATGTACTCATATGCTCCCCCTAATATAGTTCCCGTAAAAAATAAAAACAAGATATTTTTATCTTTGTACTTATATAACAGTACCGTTATGGCAGCTACTCCTACCCCCCACACAATACTAAACTGTCCGTAAATAACACTGCTTCTGCTCATCCAGCTTCCCATAACTATACGACAGAAAACCGTCTCCACAATGTCTCCAAGGAACGCTCCTATGAAAAACAACATAACCACCTTATAGAAACTACATCCTGTGGCAAACTTTGTTTTATCCTTTTGTTCCCCTGTCCCCGGCTTGCTTCTTGTATATGCCTTTCCTAATCGGCTGTCAATAACACCATAAATTCTGTCACTTAAGTTTTTAGTTACAGTATCTAATATGTCTTCTGCCTTTTTGCAATATTTTTCGCTTTTATGGTGTCCTGATAAAATAAGCATAGTGGCAAGGCCGTCAATAAATATAACCGCCAAAAGAATCCACACTATGATTTCCATTATATATACCGGGATAATTTTATAAATATTAATAAAGAGATCGTTGACCCATGTTTTTACAACAAAGCCCATTATCGCCCAGATAACTGAAGCACCAAGGCAGATATAACCGTCAAAGTTAAATTTGAAATTAGAATAGTCCCACCAGCGTTCATGGTACATCTTTTCAATAATATGTCCGCCGGTCCACTCAATAAGAGTGGCTACTATCATACTTCCAAATAGTAGCCAGAATCCGTTTAAGTCCCTAAGAATAACTGTAATGGCAACAGCTGAAATACCGTAAATCACACAGAAGGGTCCGTTAATGATTCCTCTGTTAACAAACCTTTTTCTTTTTATTGCAGCAATTGTTGTCTCAAATACCCATCCTAAAAATGAGTAAACTATAAATAAGTATATCAGTATATTCATTAGTACTTCCTTTGTTTTTTATTATAAATGTAATATGTTGATAAGGAAAACCCATGCAAGTCCGTAATATGTTACCGCAGCAACTAAATCGTTTACGGTAGAAATAAGAGGACCTGATGCAACTGCCGGGTCAAATCCGATTTTGTCAAGAATAATGGGAATAATAGCTCCTACAAAGCTTGATATTAACATAGCC
>NZ_CAKVZL010000140.1:0-2621 GCF_934835595.1 Eubacterium sp. AF15-50 | reverse complement strand
GGGATATAAGAGTGTTAAGGAGCGTTCAGCAATAGTAAGGTTCAAGGTGGTAGGAGAGGATGCTTATTTCCTTGCATGGACAACAACACCTTGGACACTTCCATCTAACGTTGCATTGTGTGTAAACCCTAACGACACATATATTAAGGTTAAGGCTAATGACGGTTACACATATTATATTGCAGAAGCTTTAGCAGATAACGTACTTGGAAAATTAGCTACAGATGATGCACCGGCATACGAAGTTCTTGAAACTATGAAGGGTGCTGATTTAGAAAGAAAAGAATACGAGCCATTATATGATTGCGCTAAGCAGGTGGCAGACAAGCAGAGAAAGAAAGGCTTCTATGTAACATGTGACACATACGTTACAATGAGTGATGGTACAGGAATTGTTCATATTGCACCGGCATTTGGTGAGGATGATGCCAATGTAGGACGTAAATACGAACTGCCATTTGTACAGTTTGTAAATGATAAGGGTGAAATGACAGAAGAGACACCTTTTGCAGGTCTGTTTGTTAAAAAAGCAGACCCTGAGGTTTTAAAAGACCTTGATGCTAAGGGACAGCTTTTTGATGCACCTAAATTTGAACATGATTATCCACACTGTTGGAGATGTGATACACCACTTATTTACTATGCAAGAGAATCATGGTTTATTAAGATGACAGCAGTTAAAGATGATTTAGTTGCAAATAATAATACAGTTAACTGGATTCCAAAATCAATTGGAGAAGGACGTTTTGGAAACTGGCTTGAAAATGTTCAGGATTGGGGTATTTCAAGAAACCGTTATTGGGGTACACCACTTAATATTTGGGAATGCTGTGACTGCGGATGTCAGGAATCAATTGGTAGCAGGGCAGAGTTAGCAGAAAAAAGTGGAAATCCGGATGACGCAAAGGTTGAACTTCACAGACCATATATAGATAAGGTTACTTTTAAGTGCAAAGAATGTGGCGGCACAATGAAGAGAGTACCGGAAGTTATTGACTGCTGGTTTGACAGTGGTGCAATGCCATTTGCACAGCATCATTATCCGTTTGAAAATAAGGAATTATTTGAACAGCAGTTCCCGGCAGACTTTATTTCAGAGGCTGTAGACCAGACAAGAGGATGGTTCTATTCACTTATGGCAGAGTCAACATTGTTATTTAACAAGGCTCCATACAAAAACGTAATTGTTTTAGGACATGTTCAGGATGAAAACGGTCAGAAGATGAGTAAGTCAAAGGGGAACGCAGTTGATCCTTTTGAGGCATTAGAAAAATATGGCGCAGATGCAATCAGATGGTACTTCTACATTAATTCAGCACCATGGCTTCCAAACAGATTCCATGGTAAGGCAGTGGAAGAAGGACAGCGTAAATTTATGGGTACACTTTGGAACACATATGCATTCTATGTATTATACGCAGAAATTGATCAATTTGACCCAACTAAGTACACTCTTGATTACGATAAATTATCAGTAATGGATAAGTGGTTATTGTCAAAGATGAATTCTATGGTTAAGGCTGTAGATGACAATCTTGGAAATTACAGAATCCCTGAGGCTGCAAGAGCACTAGACGATTTTGTTGATGAAATGTCAAACTGGTATGTAAGACGTTCAAGAGAAAGATTCTGGGCAAAGGATATGCCACAGGATAAGATTAATGCTTACATGACACTTTATACAGCTTTAGTTACTGTAGCAAAGGCAGCAGCACCTATGATTCCGTTTATGACAGAGGATATTTACCAGAACTTAGTTAGAAGCGTGGATAAGAGTGCTAAAGAATCAATTCATCTTTGTGACTTCCCGAAGGTTAATGAAGCTCACATTGACAAAGAATTAGAAGAAAACATGGAAAGAGTTCTTAAGATAGTAGTTCTTGGACGTGCCTGCAGAAATAAATCAAATATCAAAAACAGACAGCCTATTGGAAAGATGTTTGTAAAGGCAGAATTTGAATTACCTGAATTCTTTAAGGAAATAATTACAGAAGAATTGAATATAAAAGAAGTAGAGTTTACTGAGGATGTAAGAGCGTTTACATCTTACTCATTTAAACCACAGCTTAGAACAGTAGGACCTAAATACGGTAAATTCTTAGGGAAGATTAAGGAAGCATTGGCAAACCTTGACGGAAATGCAGCAATGGATAAAATAAATGCCGGTGAACCGTTGGCCTTTGATTTTGACGGAAATGAAGTGGTTCTTGAGAAAGAGGATTTACTTATAGATATGGCACAGGTTGAAGGCTACGTTTCAGAAAGTGATGGCAATGTAACAGTAGTTCTTGACACAAATCTTTCAGAAGAGCTTATTGAAGAAGGCTTTGTAAGAGAAGTTATCAGTAAGATTCAGACAATGCGTAAGGAAGCCGGATTTGAAGTAATGGATAAGATTATAGTGAATGTAGATAAAAATGCTAAAATTGAGGACATTATTAACAACAATCTTGACGAAATTAAATTAGAAGTGTTGGCAGAAAAGGTAGAATTTGGTAAAATGAGTGGGTATAGTAAAGAGTGGAATATCAACGGTGAAAACGTAAGTTTAGGCGTTGAGAAAATCTCTTAAATAAAAGAGCAGTAAATTGTTTATAATTAAGGGGGACGGTGTATAAAGC
>NZ_CAKVZL010000139.1:0-2961 GCF_934835595.1 Eubacterium sp. AF15-50 | reverse complement strand
GCTTTCGCCATAGTTATTTTCAATAAAATCCTTTACCTGGGCTTCTGCTGTTTCAGAGATTCGTGTGGAATCTGTACGCAAATATGTGATAAGACCGATACTTCCACGACCTTTTATTTCCACACCTTCATATAACTGCTGGGCTATTCTCATAGTCTTTTGTGTGGAAAAATTAAGAGCCTTTGAAGCTTCCTGCTGCAATGTACTTGTGGTAAAAGGAACCGGTGCCTTTCTTGACCTGTTGCCTTTTTTTACATCACTTACAGTGAACCTTGCAGCCTTTAATTCCTTTACGATTCCATCTAACTGCTCTTTTCCCGTGATTTCAATTTTTCCTTTTTCATTTCCGTAAAAGCTTACCTTGAAATCCTTCTTATTGTATTTCAAAACCGCATCCATATCCCAATATTCCTTAGGAATAAATGCGTTTATTTCATCTTCTCTGTCACAAAGCATTCTTAATGCAACAGACTGGACTCGTCCTGCACTAAGTCCTCTCTTTATTTTCATCCATAGAAGCGGGCTTATACTATATCCAACCATTCTGTCCATAACTCTTCTTGCCTGCTGTGAATCCACAAGATTCATGTTTATCTCTCTTGGATGCTTAAGAGACTCCTTTACTGCCGGCTTTGTAATTTCATTAAATGTAATTCTGGCAGTTTTCTTTGGGTCTAATTTTAATGCATTAGCCAAATGCCATGAAATAGCCTCTCCCTCACGGTCCGGGTCAGTTGCCAGATAAACTTTGTCTGCTTTTTTTACACAGCGTCTAAGTTCTGCCAGCTTGTCCCCTTTTCCACGTATGGTAATATATTTCGGTTCATAATCATTTTCAAAATCAATACCCATCGTGCTTTTTGGCATATCTCTGACATGACCATTTGAAGCTACAACTTCATAATTTGAACCCAAAAATTTTTTAATTGTATTCACTTTTGCCGGTGATTCCACAATAACAAGATATTTTGCCATAAGACTTCCCCTTAACTAAAAATAATCTGAATTTATGTATTTTTTATGGAAAAATAGTTCTCATAAGGTTGTTCTATAAGTCCTTCTAATTGTAATTTCAGCAACATTGTAACTATCTTCTCATATACTATGCCTGTAGTTTCTATTAATTCATATATACTTTTTGGCTGTAAACCTAACTCACTATACAACATCAAAAAATCTTTTTCAAGTATTTTTTCTTTTGTCTTTTCTTTCTTTTGCTCATAATATGCATTATATCCAAGGTCTGAGAGAATGTCATCCACATTTGTAACAATACCTGCTCCTGACTTTATAAGCCTGTTACATCCCTGACTTAATTTGTCGTCTACCCGCCCCGGAACCGCCATTACATCTCCTCCCTGCTCTAATGCCCACTCAACAGTTATTAATGAGCCACTGTTCTCCCTTGCCTCTATTACCACTATTTTGTCCGCCAGCCCACTTATTATCCTGTTCCGCTGTGGGAAATGCCATCCTTCCGGTGAACTTCCCGGAGGATATTCCGATATAATTCCGCCATTATTTATTATGTCCCCATATAACTCAATATTTTCCACCGGGTAGCAAATATCAACGCCACTTCCAATAACTGCATAGGTACTCATACCTCCCTCTATTGCTCCTAATTGACTATATGTATCAACTCCCCTTGCCATTCCACTTATTACCTGCACGCCCCTTTCCGACAGCTCTTTCCCTATTTTTTTTGCCATGTTTCTTCCATAATTAGAGCATGCCCTTGCCCCTACCATTGCCACTGCCGTGGCATTTTCATCCGGTAATTTTCCTTTGTAAAATAAAAAATAAGGTTTATGGTCAAAAGGTATAAGTTTTTCAGGATAATTTTCATCATCTACCGACACAAACTTTATATTGTTTTTCTCAAGTTTTTCAAAATATTCCTTAGGATTAAATCTTTCAATATGCCTTAAAAGTTCTGCTGCTTCTTCACTTTTAAGTCCCCCTGCCTCCACTAATTTCTTCTGGGTTCCATTAAATATTTCCTGTACATCTTTTAGATTTTTCATTATTTTTTGAATTTTTGTAAAATACATCTTAGGTGCCGTGGCTATGCATCCCCACATTTCCTGCTTGTTCATAGTCCCCTCCTTACTGACATGGCTTTATAACTTACTGCCTCTGCAATGTCCTCATATTTTATTTCCTCATGATTTTTTAAGTCCGCTATGGTTCTTGCGGTTTTTAATATTTTTTCATACGCCCTTACACTTAAATCCATATTTTCATATATCTGTCCTATAAGTTCCTGCTCTTTTTTTCCAAGATTGCAGTATTTCTTTATGTTTTCTCCTTCTAACTGACTGTTAAATCTGATTTTTTCATTTTCATACCGTTTCCTCTGAATCTCCACAGCCTTATTTACCCTTTTTCTTATTTCTTCTGAACTTTCCTCTGAAGACTCCCTTGTTAAATCAAAAAAATCCACATTATTCATATGTACGCACAAATCAATTCTGTCTAATATTGGACCACTGATTTTTTCTAAATATTTGTTTACATCCCTTTCCGTACAACTACATTTATTTCTGTCGGGATAATACCCGCATTTGCAGGGATTCATTGAAGCAAGAAGTATAAAATCCGCCGGAAATGAATATGTCCCACCTTTCCTTGATATGACAATTTTCTTGTCCTCTAAAGGCTGCCTCATAGCCTCCATTACTCCTCTGGAAAACTCCGTAAATTCATCCATGTACAGCACTCCCCCGTGAGCCATGGTCATTTCTCCCGGCTTTGGATTTATTCCGCCCCCTGTCATGGCCGTTACCGTTGTGGTATGATGAGGATTTCTAAAAGGCCTTTCTCCTACCAGATTTCCCTCTAATTTCCCTGCTATACTTTGTATTTTTGATATTTCTATTTTTTCATTTTGTGACATCTCAGGAAGTATGGTTTTCATAGCCTTGGCAATGGCAGTTTTCCCTGTTCCGGGCGGCCCCA
>NZ_CAKVZL010000138.1:0-3126 GCF_934835595.1 Eubacterium sp. AF15-50 | reverse complement strand
CAGTAGTTCAACCATATCAAAATTAAAAAGTGGTATAAACGATTCCACTAAATTTGAAAATGAAATTAAAAAGACCACCAGTGCCATTACTGATATTGCAGGAAATCCGTTGGATATCAACAGCTTCAGGGATGATTCTGCCTACAAAAACGGTGTAAGCATAAGCAGGGTTTATTTAGATGCAGTAAGCCCTAACATTAAAAGTGTTAAGCTTTCATCTAATCAGAAAATAAACAATTTAAATGACAACGAAAACTATTATTTAAAGGTAGGAACAAAATTAACAGCCAGTGTGGAATATAATGAAAATATTAAAAAAGTTTCCGGAACAAACCTTGCCAAAATACAGGCAAAGTTTAATATATATAGTTCCGCAGGAAAACAGATTACGGCAAAAGCTAAAAGTATTTACTATGGTGATTCCACCAAAATCACTTTTGAACCGGTAACCATCACTGGTGATATGGTTATAAAACCAAAATCCAGTGGGAAAAAGAAGGAAGACTACAGAATAACCATATTAGATATTGAAAATAGAAATTTGTTAAAAGACTATTCGGATAACGAGGCAGGTACCGTTGGAGATTTAAGAAATGACACATCAAAAACATTTTACTTAGATAATAAGGCACCTGTAATTATGGTGGAGGATAGTGTGCCTGACGACACTAAAACCTATGATATGGCAAGATGCGATATAACCGGAGAGGTGTATAGAATTGTCCTTAACACAACTGATAATGATGAGGAAAGCGGAAGTGATAAAAAGCCTTTTGCTTCCGGTGTCAGAGATGGAAAAGGCTCTATAAGTGTTGATTTACAAAGCAGCACCGTTAAAAAATTCAGGTATATTTTGTCACCGAAGGAACTTAGCAAAAGCGAGCTTTCCCGAAGAACATTTAAGGAAGGGGAATCAAACAAAAATCTGATATTAGAAGGAACAGATGACAGCGATACAACTTTCACTCTTACAGGAGAAAGGACTTATGTATATTTGTATCTGAAATTTATTGACGAAATTGACTATTCCACGGTTACATCAGGTATAAAGGTCAAAATGACGGCGGCAGATGTAAACACTAACTTAGCTACAGCTACCATTAAATATAATTATAATCCGGAAGATAAGATTAGCCCTGAAATTTCATATAGAGGAATAAGCCTTAAGGAAAATGCAGATAACAGCGCATATCAGGAAGCTAAAGTCAGAATTAAAGACGAAGGTGGTGTTGATATAAACGCCATAAAGTATATATGGGTTAAAAAGGGGGAAGTGGTTCCGGATTTAAAATCATACAAAGTTTTACCTGCCGGTATGGTAGAAACAGTAAAAACAAATAACGGAAAAGTAACGGAATGTATTGCAACCATAAAAACGGAAAATGTGACTCAGAACCAGGTTTATTCCGGAGACCTTTATGTGTACGCACAGGATGTATCAAGAAATAAAAATAATACTACAAGTGGAAAGTTAGTTACAGCAAACATTGATATGACTATGCCGGAAATGCAGATTTCATTGCCAACAGATGTTCCAAACAAAAAATCATCATTAGTAGTAGATGGACCTTTTACATCAAGTAGTAATGATGTAGGTATGTTTGTTGCTATTGAAGACCCTTGTAATGAAGGACACTATTTTGTCAGAAAACAGTCAGGAAAGTCAGCCTATATTGCATTAAATAGGGAAGAATTTTTAAATGGAGATGAATTCCCATATTCTGACGGATATGATAAAAATAAAATAAAACTGTGGACATATGCCAAAATTACCGGCAGTGGCAGTGAATACACCATTGCAGAGGAGGCAAAATTAGCAGATAACGGTACATACAGACAGAGATTTTTGGCTATAGCATCAGATAAATATTATGGAAAATTAAATGTAATGGCAGGTACCGGATTTAAGGCATCAGCATTTGAATGGGGCACCGGCACTGTTAAATTTGATGCTTCAAAGGGAAAACTAATTAAGGATTCATTTGTTATGATTCCCGATATGTATTCCCTGTCAGATACTCAGGATATAGAACTTAATCTGCATCACATTTATTCCAGAAAGGCATTGAAGGTTGAATTGACGGCTAAGGGTAATTATGGACAGCAGGTAGATAAAAGACTTTGTTATCAGTATAACCCGGAAGATTATCAGCCGGAGTATTTATCCAGCCTTAAAAATGCAAAGTTCAGTTTTAAAATATCAAATATCAGAACTAATGATTTTGTGACAGAGGATATAAATTACAATTCTGAAAATACATATATTAAGCTTAAAAATGTAGACACAGGAAAATATGTTTACCAGTGGCAGTTAGCAACAGGAGTTACAACTGATGAAATAACCATACCGGAAGACCTTAAGTTAGAAAACGGTCATTATGCAGTGGAAGTATCTATTTGTAATTATGTAGATGGAGAGGCAAAGGATTGTATTTCAACAGCTACCTACGATGATATTTACCTGTATGATTATTCTAATGAAATGACGGAAGCTTTTGGTATTGACAGTGTATCAACCAAAATTAATTTTACCGCCAAGGATGAACATGGAAATGATGAAAAGCCACCATATTACGGCTTTGTAAAAACCGGAGACTACAACTTTACAAGAAGTTTTGTACAGGAAAGAGAAAAGGATTATACATATGATTTCAAGGAGGCATATGATGCAGATACATTATATCTTGGAAACTGTGCCACAGACACTTATGATGATAATCAGGTAATTTCATATGACAGAACAATTAAAATGTCAATAAATGCCATGGAAAAAGATGATTTGGATAATTACTGGATAAAAGTATGGGCAGGAGACGGGGAAAATGTCAGAGCAGTGAAATGGTTCAAGTTTGAAAGTTTTAATGACACAGACAAAACAATGTCCATTAACATTAAACCAATTGATGCTGCAAAAGTTAAAAATGCAGAAACTCCTGAAGATTTTTATTCATCAGACATTTCAGACACTGTATGTGAAATACCTGTGTTTGAAGGTTCAAATACTATTTCATATCAGATTATGAATATAGGTGGAAATAAGTCTGAAATTCATGAAATAGAAATTATGTATCACACTAAGGCACCGACCCTTAACATAGATATTGACAAACCGGATAAGGTTGTAAC
>NZ_CAKVZL010000137.1:0-3230 GCF_934835595.1 Eubacterium sp. AF15-50 | reverse complement strand
GCTATACACTTCCCACTATCTGGGCGTGTTCGGGACTTTCACCCGTTAGAGCGCGCCCATGGCGCGCAAACTACAAAGGGACATATCACATTAGCGATAGTCCCTCTAAAAGTATTTTAACTATTTAATTTTCACAATTCGCTTTGACCATTTTCCATATATCTTTTTACCATTTACAACATTGCATGTACGAATGATAATTATATATTTTTTGCCTTTCTTAACTCCTTTTATTGTTGACTTAACAATAGTGTTCTTTTTAAGGAGTTTTACCTTGGCATGTTTTGAATTTTTGCTTGTCCAGTATTTAATCTGATAGCCGGTTGCCTTCTTATTTTTCTGCCATGATAATTTAATACTCTTTTTAGTTTTCTTTGCCTTAAACTTTGTAACAACTAATTTCTTATATTTGCCATCAATTGCTTTAGATGTTGGTGTAACCTTTGATGTTGTAGTTGTTTCAGAAGGCTTTTCGGTAGTAGGTTCTGCTGTAGTTGGCTCTTCACCCTTTTCTCCTATAACATTTAATTCTACTAAAACTTTCTGATTAGCAAGTTGTGCGAAGATTTTTCCGTATACAGGATCATCGGCATATCTTTTAGCATAATTTTCATATATTTCATGAGAAATTACTGCACCTACTGTAACCTTAGTATTATAAACCGGCATTGTTACTCTTAAAGTCTCATCATCAATAATGTTTTTGTCTGATGATATCCAGTATCTCTGATGGTCAGGAATTTCTTCTTCCGGATTTACAATTCTTGCAATAATTCCGTTATTATCTGGCTTTGAAACATAGTTTGATGAATAAACATTTCCATTTTCATCCTGATATATGCCGTAAAATACCTTCAAATCTCCTGTAATATTATTTGCATCGCTGTTTTCATTTTTTATAAACTCAAAGAAGTTTTCTTTTGCACTATTCATAAAATTAACAGCATTGGTTATTTCTTCTTCTGTTAAAGGTAAAACTGTTACGTCAAACTTAGTTGAAGCAGAAATATCAGGATTTTCCTTGTTGGTAATTGTTACTGTTAATGTAATTGTTTTTTTATCTTCTCCCGGAAGTGGTCTGTATGTGTATGTACGATAGCCATAAATTTCCATTACAGATGTATCGCTGCTTTCAACCTTGAAATCGTAATACTTACCATCAAGACCTAACTTTTTAGGGATAACTAACTGTATGTCATCTTTCACATTACTTAAATCAATATCTCCACCTGTAGTGAAATTTGAAAGATTATCTTTATATGTGTCAACCTTTTCCTGTAATGCCTTTGTCTGCTCTAATACTTCGTTATATGCTAAAACTTTAACAGGTATTTCACGTTTAATGGTTTCAGTAACCTGATCTTCACATGAATTATATCTGCCAAATGTAAATTCAGCTGTTATAACAACATTTTGATCCTCTGATTTTCTATTTACCTTTGCTGTATAGTACATGTTAGTAAAGTCACTGTCCCATTCAGCAGAGTTACTAATTGAAATTACACTGCTATCTGAGGATGTATACTTTACTTTTACCCATTTAACATTTTTATCTGAGCCATTGTGACTGACATTTGGATTAGCAGGAAGCATTAAGTTTTCTGTTACACTTTGTAAATCTTCGTTTTTGTCTAAAATCTGATTATCAATGTATTCATCCCTTACTGCTTCAAGGTCTTTTTTTACCTTGTCTAAATCCCAATAGAAATTAACACATCTTGGTGCATATTCCACTGTAACATTATTTAATGTTAAATTAAATGTAACATCTGCCTGTCCCATATATCTGTATGCATATCCGGCATCAAATAAATCAATGTAAAAATAATGTATTGTTCCATCTTCATCAATGTATGTTGCACCATCAGAAAATCTGTTTTCAACATTCTTTATTGATACTTTTATGCCTTTATTGGCGTAAGCTTCTTTGGATTCAATGAGATTTGATAAATATGTGTTAATATTTTTGTCTGTATTAAATTTCGGAGAAATAACTCCTGATGGAAGTTCATTTACAAGTGCATCAAGGGTTGCCTTATCTTCCACATCAGTGTTTGTAGCCTTAATCTGCCATTTTAAAACAGGATAACCATTATTTATGCTGCTGTCTGTTGCAAATGCTTCTCCTAAATCAGATGCAATACCTTTTAATTCATCTGATGATAATTTTGTAACATCAGGTTCATCTGCATCAGAAATTTTAAAGCCATAAACATTTGAATTTATCCCTTCAAGATAATAGCATTTTTCAAAAGAAACATAGGCATTAATATATCCTATAGCTGCACCATTTTGAGTTTTTTCCGTAACCGCACCGGTTGTATAACTGTTTTTTACTGTTGATACATTGTTTGTGGTACCATATCCATAACCGACTAATCCACCTGAATATATTGTTCTGGTTGCTGTTGTAGTAACACTTCCTGTGTTATAGCAGTTTTCAATTGATGTGTATGTTTTAATTTCACCTGTTATACCTGCAACTCTCGCTCCACCGGTAATGTCACCTACATTATAACTGTTTGTAATGGTTGTATTTTCAGAATATCCTGTGATTCCGGCAATGTTTTTCGCATTTTTGTTTGTAACATTTATAGTTGCTTCGTTACCACAATTTGTAATGGTTGTATTAACTGCTTTAGCCACAATACCTGCATCAAATCCAAGAGTTGATGTAACATTTCCCTTAACTACAAGGTTTTTAATTGTGGCACCATTAGTCTGACCGATTAATCCCTGATAAGTTTTCTGAGCGTTAATATCTAATGTTACGCTATGTCCGTCACCATCAATTGTTCCCGTAAAAGCATCAGGTAAAGTATTATCACCCTGACCTATTGTTTCAGTAACATTTTCAATGTCGCTAGTAAGAATATAATTTCCATCTAATGGAAATTCAGCATCCTTACCGATTTTGGCCCACTGAGTGGCGTCTGATATTTCAATTGCATTTGATGTGTCATCAGCTTTTGTGTAAGTTATACTTACATTTGAAAATGCCAATGCCATGGTAAGAGCAATTGAAATAACCTTTTTGGTTGTGTTGTTTCGTCTCATTTTCGTTCTCCTTCAATTAGTAAAATAGTAAGAGTAACACGAAAAAAGCCCTAAAGCGTATGCTCTAGGGGTGCGATAAATCTTATATATGCAAAATAAAGGCATCAAAATAAAGCCTTTTTGCAATAGAAGCCCTTTATCAATTCCCCGTGATATAACTCCAAACTCTATGC
>NZ_CAKVZL010000136.1:0-3388 GCF_934835595.1 Eubacterium sp. AF15-50 | reverse complement strand
CTGTACGGGCTTAATATTGATCAGTACCTGCGGAGATACATCATCAGAATCATGAGTTGTCATTCTTTCACGAACAACTCTTTCCATTCTTGAAAGACCTATTCTATACTGGTTCTGAAGTAACTCGCCAACTGCACGGATACGTCTGTTTCCTAAGTGGTCAATATCATCAGATGTACCAATACCATACTCTAAGTTGAGTAAGTAGTTAATAGAAGCAAGAATATCTTCCTTAGTAATGTGCTTTGGAACTAATTCATGAGCACGTCTCTTAATGGCATCCTTTAAATCTTCTTCTGAATCATTTTCTTCAAGGATTTCTGCCAAAACAGGATAATATACATCTTCTAAAATTCCAAGACTCTTGCAGTCAAAGTCAACATAGGCATTAATATCTACTGCAAGGTTTGAAAGTATCTTTTCATTCTTAACATCTGTCTGAATCATAACAGATGGAATTGCAGCATTCTGAATCTTTACAGCTAAATCCTTTGTAACTGTAGTTCCTGCTTCCGCAATAACCTCACCTGTAGTCATGTCTATAACATCCTCTGCTAATACATGACCTGTGATACGATTCTTAAATGCTAATTTTTTGTTATATTTATAACGTCCTACTCTTGCAAGATCATATCTCTTTGCGTCAAAGAACATTCCTGTAATAATTGATTCCGCACTGTCAACACTTAAAGGCTCGCCCGGACGGATTTTCTTGTATAACTCAAGAAGTCCGCTCTCGTAATCGTCACTCTGGTCTTTTTCAAATGTAGCAGTAAGTTTCTCTTCTTCACCAAATAATTCAGTGATTTCTGCATTTGTTCCAACACCTAAAGCTCTAATAAGAACTGTAACCGGTACTTTTCTTGTTCTGTCAACACGAACATAAAATACATCATTAGAATCTGTTTCATATTCTAACCATGCACCACGGTTAGGAATAACCTGTGAAGTATATAATTCCTTACCAACCTTATCATGTCCGATAACATAATAGATACCAGGTGAACGCACCAGCTGACTTACGATAACACGCTCAGCACCATTGATTACAAATGTACCTGTTGCTGTCATAAGAGGTAAATCTCCCATGAAAATCTCGTGTTCTGTAAATTCTCCGGTTTCCTTATTATGAAGTCTTACTTTTACCTTCAAAGGTGCAGCATATGTTGCATCTCTTTCCTTACATTCCTCGATTGTGTATTTCTTTTCATCTTCACACAATTTGAAATCAACAAATTCGAGGCTTAAGCTCTGTCCGTAATCTTCAATTGGAGAAATATCATCTAATACTTCTCTAAGACCTGATGTCAGGAACCATTCATATGAATCTCTCTGAACTTCAATAAGGTTAGGCATTTCAAGCACTTCTTTTTGTCTGGAATAGCTCATTCTGATGCCTTTTCCCGCTTTTACAGGACGAATTCTGTTCTTTTCCATCGACGTTTCACTCCTTGTCTTTATTTTGTTAATTAATTAGCTACATAAACTTTATTTTATTAGTTTTTAAGGCGTTTTCTTAGTAAAAAACTGCCATTTTTGCTCTTAAAAGGGCGCACTAACCCCCTTGTATGCGCGTAGCAAATTTTACTATACCACTAAATGTAAAAAGAGTCAACCGTTTAAAAACAATTGACTCTTTTCATGTATAATATTTTAATTTTGTTTAATGTTAATTATAATTCTTTATTCTTTTTAAGGTACTCACGGGTATCCTTTGCCACTACACCACCTAATGCAAACAAAGCAATTATGTTTGGAATTGCCATAAGTCCGTTAAAGATATCAGCTATAGTCCAAACTGCTGCAACTGTCATATAAGGTCCAATGAATACTGCCAAAATATAAAGCCATCTGTAAACCTTTACAGCACCTTTGCTTCCATTAAAGAGATATTCAAGACATCTCTCACCATAATAATTCCATCCAAGAATAGTAGTAAAAGCAAAGAACACAAGACAAATCATTAATATAAATGATGCCACATCTCCCGGAAGGAAATATAATCCCTTCTGCCATGCTGCAGTTGTAACCTGAACGCCTTCAAGACTCTTATCTGCCCATGTTCCCATCATTACAATTGATAAACCTGTCATTGTACAAATAATTATTGTATCAATAAATGTACCTGTCATTGAAACAAGTCCCTGTCTTACAGGTTCCTTAGTCTGAGCTGCTGCAGCTGCTATAGGTGCAGAACCAAGTCCTGACTCATTGGAGAAAATACCTCTTGCAACACCTTTTTGCATTGCAATTGCAATCGAGGCAAGAACACCACCTGCAACGGGTTTAACGCCAAATGCTCCTTCAAATATTTCAACAAAAGCTCCCGGAACATTTTCAATATTAGCTATAATAAGTACCAAAGCTGCAACTACATAAATAACTGCCATAAACGGAACAATTATCTGTGATACACTGGCAATTCTCTTAATGCCGCCAATTACCACCAAGCCTACACAAAGTGCAAGAATTACTGCCGAAACAACAATTGCATATGAATATTCAGCTCCAAATATGCTTACAGTATGTGCCTTATTAGGATCAAAAAATCCCTGTACGGCTGATGCAATACCCTGAACCTGTGTAAATGTACCTATACCAAACAAACCTACACACGCCCCAAAGAAAGCAAAGATTTTTCCAAGCCATCTCCAATTACGCCCCATACCGTTTTCAATGTAATAAAATGGTCCGCCAAGCACATGACCATCTTCGTCTATCTTTCTATACTTTACTGCAAGAAATCCTTCAGAGTACTTTGTTGCCATTCCAAAGAAGGCTGCCAACCACATCCAGAATAAAGCTCCCGGTCCACCGGCAAGAACGCCAATAGCTGTGGCTACACCTACGATATTTCCTGTTCCAATAGTTGCTGAAAGTGCTGTACACAATGCCCCAAAGCTTGTAACTTCACCTTCACCTTCCTCTTCGTTTTTAACCATAAATCTAAGAGCTTTAGGTAAATGTATTACCTGTATAAGTCTCAAACGAAAAGTAAGGTAGATACCTGCTGATAAAATGAGTACGATAAGCGGTACTCCCCAAACAAAGTTATCTACCTGACCTAAAAACTCTGTAAACTGTTTCATTTTTTCCTCCTGTCCTTTTGCCTGAGAGATCGACTGTACTTCCAGTCTTACACCTTCGGCGCCTGAGTCAGCTATAAGCCATCAGACCTCTCCAGTTATTTTTTCTCAATATTATCAATAGAATATATTTTCAAAAGAAAACAGACATTATGTATTAAATACAAATGCCTGTCTCCATTTAAACAAATTAATTATTTAAGAGTTACTGTTGCTCCAACTTCTTCTAACTGCTTCTTAAGAGCTTCAGCTTCTTCCTTAGAAATTCCTTCCTTAACAACCTTAGGTGCTCCGTCAACAAC
>NZ_CAKVZL010000135.1:0-3457 GCF_934835595.1 Eubacterium sp. AF15-50 | reverse complement strand
TGAGGCGAAAGTCTCACGTACGGTGTAGAGCAGGGGAAAAGGTGGAGATAATATCAAATCCTTACCTATTGCTATAAGGTGCCAATGCAGATGTAACAATTAATGGACAGGCTCCGGCAGATGGTGTAATTACTATGTTAGGTACAGGCATTATTAAGTTAAATCCAACATTATTACCTGATAATGCATATACAATAGTTAAGATTAAACTTGAAACAGAAGGAGAACTTATATTTGTTATTAAAAGAGGAAATCCTTCAGAGGCACCAACGGAAGCACCTACAGTAGCACCGACGGAAGCACCTACAGTGGCACCGACGGAAGCCCCAACAGTGGCACCGACGGAAGCCCCAACAGTGGCACCAACGGAAGCACCAACAGTAGTACCGACAGACAAACCAACGGTAGTTCCAACAAATAAGCCGACAGTAAAGCCTACACAGCAGGCAACTACTAAGAAGGTTACAGTAAAGAGAGTAAAGGTTAAATCTGCTTCAAAGAAAAAAGTATCTGCAAAAGTAAAAATATCCCTTAAGAAAGTAAAGGGAGCAAAGAAATATAAAGTACAGGTTTCAACATCAAAGAAGTTTAAAAAAGTTCTTGTAAAGAAAACTGTTAAGAAAGCAAAATTTACTATAAAAAGCAGAAAATTAAAGAATAAGAAAAAATTATATGTAAGAGCAAAGGCTGTTGAAGTTGTAAACAAAAAAGTATACACAGGAAAATGGTCAAAGGCTAAGAGAGTAAAAATTAAGAAATAAACAGGAGGATTAGTAATAGAATGAAATTGTATAAGAAAATAGCAATGTATGCATTAGTTGCAACTTTATCCTTAGGAACATTTGGAGTGTTATCTTTAAGTGCCAAAGGAGCAAATGGCGACTATGATGGAGATATAATAACAAATCCGTGGCATGAATTATTCACCACAACATCCAATACAGGAGATTTGCCGGTAGATGAAACCACAACACATAACAGAGGAGACTTACCAACAGTTGTACCTACAAAAAACAACAATCAGGCAACCACTAAAAAGAATGATACAAAAGTTAAGGTTAAGGCAACTGCTGTAAAATCAGCTAAGAAATCTAAAAAGGCAGTTAAGATTAAAATATCTCTTAAAAAAGTAAAGGGAGCAACAAAATATCAGGTTCAGATTTCAAAAAGCAAAAAATTCAAAAAAGTTGTTTTGAAGAAGACAGTAAAGAAAACAAGTTTTACACTAAAGAGCAAAAAATTAAAAAACAAAAAGAAATTGTATGTAAGAGCAAGAGCTTTGAAGAAAGTCGGAAAGAAGACATACACAAGCAAATGGTCTAAAGTGAAAAAAGTGAAAATAAAAAAGTAATGAAAATCGTACCTTTAAGTATGTTAATAACAACTACATAGAAAAAGATTATGATTGGGTAAATACAATCGTAAAATAAAGTAAAATCTCCCTTCCGAAAAAGAACAGATATTTTCGGAGGGGATGCTTTTTTTTAGAATAGGTAAGCAAATTTCATATTACATTGAGTATTAAATTGTAAAATGTTAATCTATAAAAAAGAATGTAAATAGGAGGGGGCATATGTTTAAAAAGGTTATGTCATTGCTTACTGCTGTAGCTGTTATAATAGCAGGAATACAGTTTACACCGGCTAATAAAGTCAATGCGGCGGTAACATCATCAGGGGGAAGCGGATCATGGAAATTAGTATGGTCTGAGGATTTCAACGGAAATGTAGGAAGTGGCGTTGATACTTCTGTATGGAATTATGATACCGGAAACAGCGGATGGGGAAATAACGAAATTCAGAATTACACAACAAGTACAAATAACGTTTATATTGCAGATACATCATGGGATTCGGAGTCTAGTGACGGCAGATGTCTTGCAATTAAGGCACAGAGAGAAAATGGACAGATTACATCAGGAAGACTGACAACAAAGGGAAAGCAGTTTGCAAGATACGGAAAAATTGAGTGCAAAATGCGAGTTCAAAATGGCAGTCAGTCAGGAGTGTGGCCTGCATTCTGGATGATGGGTGAAAATGGAAACTGGCCTAATTGTGGCGAAATTGACATTATGGAACACAGAAACACGGAAAACACTGCAATTGGTACATTACATTGGAATCCGGGTACTTCATTATGGGATTCATATAATCATGTGTATGCAGGAAGTGAAACAAACGGTCAGTTTGGTTACATAGGAAGTATTGAACAGTGGCACAGATATTCAGTGGAATGGTATGGAGATGTAATGAAATGGTTTGTAGATGATACATGCTATGAAACCATGAGTATTTCAAGTGCAGCAATGGAAGAATTTCAGCGAAATCATTATATTTTGTTAAACCTTGCCATTGGAGGCCCAAATACACCGTTTACCCAGTATCAGACTGTAAGTGACAGCTTTTCCAATGCGATTATGTACGTTGACTATGTAAGAGTATATCAGGGTTCAGATTCTGACTTTGTAATAAATAAAAAGACAGAAAACGTTACTCAGCCTACACAGGTAGATGACGGATACACAACATGTGCATCAGATAATACTGTAAACCTTGGAAGCTGGAATTACTATGTAGGTTCATCCTGGGCAGGAACTGCAGCAAGATATAAAGGTGGTTCAGACTTAAATGATTTTTCATTGAAAGTTACGGCAAGCGGCGGACAGGAATGGGGAATGAATGCCCATACAAAGAAATTAAGTGTTACACCGGGACACACATATTCATATAGTGTAACAGTTAATTCCAATCAGGCAGGAGCTTCGGTCTTCATGAAGGATGAAGTTGGAGATATTAATTTTGGCACAAAAACATTAGTATCAGGAGATAATGTTTATTCAGGAACATTTAAACCTACCAATGACACGGTACAGTTTATGTTTGATTTAGGAAAAGTTGCCGCAGGAACTACATTAAACTTTAAGAATGTAACTCTTACGGACACTACTCCTTCAGTAATTGAAACAACGAAAGCACCTGAACCGACAACTGTTAAGCCGGTTACAGGTGATAAAGAATGGATAACAGTAGACAATTCAAATAACATGTATTCATATGCAAGTGCAGATAACATTACTGTTGTAAATGTACAGCATCCGGGATTTGCCAATGCAGATGGAATATACATGAGTACAAAGGTAGCCATAGGTTACGTTACAATTAATGGAAATAAAGTAGGAAATGAATCAGTGGCAATTGACGGTGCAGGAGCGGTTGTATATTTAACAGCACTTTTAGGGACATCAACAGTGGCATATTATGCACAGGATGGAACTTTACTGGGAAGCGTTAACATTAAAAAGAATGAAACCGTACCTGAAACAACTGAGGCCGTAACAGAAGCTACCACAGAGAGGGAAACTCATGACATGAGTAAAGACCCGGACGATATATCAAGAATTTATGTAGTTACAGATGATGCTAATCCAACAATCACAAAGGAAAGTAAAACACCGGGT
>NZ_CAKVZL010000134.1:0-3667 GCF_934835595.1 Eubacterium sp. AF15-50 | reverse complement strand
GTTATTGACAATCCATATCAGGATATTCCTTTAGCAACAATTTTAATAAGTCCCATGTTTTCATTTACGGAAAATGAGCTGGCAGTAATTAAGGCTGAAAACATCTGTGAATATCTGTATGACAACCTTTTACTGTATAAGGAAACGGGTTCTGATGCAGAAATTAAAGTAAAGGTTAAGGGGTTTTTGGATTTCCTTGATGATTACAGAAAACGTAGTGTATATATAAAAGTGTATGAGCTTATAGAACAGCTGGTAAATGAAACAGGCTATGATTATTATATTTCATCCATGCCGGGAGGAAAAAGAAGGCATCTAAATATTGAGGCTTTAAAAGAAAAAGCCGTGGCATATGAAAATATTAGTTACAAAGGTGTATTTAATTTTATCAGATATATAGAAAAATTACAGTATTTAGACAGTGACGACGGTGAGGCAGGAATTAGTCAGGAAAATGATAATACGGTAAAAATAATGTCCATACATAAAAGTAAGGGACTTCAATTTCCGGTGGTGTTTTTGTGTGACACCAACGGTGGCGGCAGAAATGACACAGACAAAATCGTGGTAGATGACAATGGAAATATTGGCGTTGACATGATAGATGAAAATTTGAAAGTAAAGTCACCAACTATTGTAAAAAGACTTATAAGGAGAAAGAACAAACAGGAGGATATGGCGGAGAGGCTTAGAATCCTTTATGTTGCCCTTACAAGAGCAAAGGAAAAGCTGATTATTACCGGTGTTACAAAGAAACTTACAAAGACTATTTCTGATTTAAAGGAAAGTATGTATAACGTAAAGGATGAAATGTCATACTCAAACATTGTTAATGCACCAAATATGTTTACGTGGATTGGTAAAACCGTGGCTAAAAACAAGGCTTTTGACACCATAGCGGAAAGAGAGTTTAATGGAACAAAGGCCAGGGATGAAATGTATAATGCAGAGGCAGACATTGTAATAAATACGGTGGAAGCGGAAGATATGTTATATCAGGAAGGAAAGGCTCTTATTAAGGATGAAATTGACAGCAAAAAGTTTGATAGGATTTTTAATCTAAAAGCTGATAATGGAGATGATGTTAAGAAAAAATTTGACTTTACATACCAATATTTAGATGATGTTACTTTACATTCAAAGGCAAGTGTAACGGAAATAAAGAAGCAAAGTATGGCTTATGTAGAGGAAATTGATGGAAATCAGGAGTTTCATAAGGAAACTGAAGTGCCGGAAATAATACCGGATTTTGCCAGAGAAGATATATCGGGCAATGAAACATTATACGGTGCAGAACGGGGCACCGCATATCACAGGGTATTTGAACTTCTTGATTTTGATATGGAGGAATATACCATAGATACCGTTAAGAAAATGATAGAATCCTTTGTGGATAAAGGGCTTATGACTAAAGAACAGGCAGGGTGTATTTACTATAAAGATATAATTTCATTTACAAAAACTGATTTGTTTAATAGAATGAAAAAGGCATATAAGAAAGGTAAGCTTTACAGGGAGCGGAAGTTTCTGTTAGGAGTTAAGGCTAATGAAATAAATGGCAGGTCAAATTCAGATGAAACAATGATAATTCAGGGTATAATTGATGTATGCTTTGAAGAAGATGGTGAGTTTGTTATTGCTGATTACAAAACAGATAAGGTTAAAACCATGGAGGAACTTGATAAACGTTATCATGTGCAGTTAGAATGTTATAAGCTTGCCATAGAGAGAATTTCTCAAATAAATGTTAAGGAAATGATAATTTATTCTGTGACATTAGGTAAGGAAGCAGAGATTAAAAAAGAAGATAAAGGAGAATGACAATGATTTTTCCAGAGTTTATAAAACCGGGAGATACTATAGGTGTTACAGCTACTTCCGGAGGAATAGTTAATGAGTTAAAACAAAAAAGAGTTGCAAATGCAACAGAACAATTAAAAAGTAAAGGATACAATGTTAAATTAACAGATAATGTATATAAGTCAGATAGCAGAGGTTGCAGCTCTACGGGAATGGAAAGGGGAAAACAGTTTAATGAATTAGTGTCAGATAAAAATGTTAGAGCTGTTTTTTCCGCAGCTGGTGGAGATTATCTTATGGAAATGCTTGATTATGTGGATTTTGAGCAGTTTAAGAATAATCCAAAGTGGTTTCAGGGATTTTCAGATAATACGGGACTGGTATATCCCATTGTAACAACCTGTGATGTGGCAGCAGTGTATGGATGCCATATAGGCGATTTCGGAATGAATCCGTGGCAAAAGCCGGTGGAGAATGCTTTGGGAGTATTAGAAGGAAAAGTTAAGGTTCAAAAATCTTTTGACTATTACGAATCCCAACGCCATGAATATGTTACAGGTTATGAGGGATATTATAATGATGAAAAAGTAAGCTGGGTAAACGGCCGTGGCGAGGAAAAAATAGAAATATCAGGGCGGCTTTTAGGAGGGTGCCTTGATGTTATAGCTTTCCTTATTGGTACTAAATATGACGGAACACAACAATTTGTGGAAAAATATAAAAAAGATGGTATAATATGGGCGTTGGAAAGCTTTAATATGGAGGATGTTGTTTTAGTAACCCATTTGTGGCAGATGAAGGAAAGAGGTTATTTTAAACATGCAAAGGGCTTTGTTTTTGGAAGACCTTTAATGTATAATTCGTGGATTGAACAGCCATATAAGGAAGCTATAATGTCCATACTTGGAGATTTAGATGTGCCGGTTATTTTTGATGCAGATATTGGTCATAAGGGACCACAGTTTTCAATAATAGAAGGTGCGTTGGCAAAAGTAAGTAGTACAGGCGGAAAAGGAGTTTTACAATATGCTTGAACTTAGAGATATTAAATTTAGTGTTAAAGAAGATGATGGAAAACAAAAAGATATAATTAATGGGATCAGCCTTAAAATTGATGAAAGTAAGTTTGTTGCCATAACAGGTCCTAACGGAAGTGGTAAATCCACACTGGCTAAGCTTATTGTAGGAATAATTAAGCCTACATCAGGTAAAATCATATACAATGGAACGGATATAACAGATATGTCCATTTCAGACAGGGCAAAATTAGGAATAAGCTTTGCTTTTCAGCAGCCTGTAAGATTTAAGGGAATAAAGGTAATTGACCTTCTTAGAATGGCTTCAGGAAAGCAGTTGTCCATAAGCGAAGCCTGTGAGTATCTGTCAGAGGTAGGTCTTTGTGCAAGGGATTATATAAACAGAGAGGTAGATGCAAGTCTTTCTGGTGGTGAATTAAAAAGAATAGAAATTGCCACAATTATTGCAAGAGGAACGGAATTATCTGTTTTTGATGAGCCGGAGGCAGGAATTGACTTATGGAGCTTTAACAGCCTTATTAAAGTATTTGAAAAGATGCAGCATAAGAACACTAACTCTATTCTTATAATATCCCATCAGGAGAGAATATTAGATATTGCAGATGAAATAATTCTTCTAGTGGATGGAAAGATAAGGGCACATGGAGATAAAGAGGAAATCATGCCTCTTGTTTTAGGAAATAATAACAATGTCTGTGAAAAATTACAGGCGTAAGGAGTGGTAATATGGATAAGATACAGATGGAATTATTTGAGCAGCTGACGGGACTTCATGAAATACCACAGGGTGCTTATAATATAAGGGCAAACAGCAAAAAGGACAGTAGAAA
>NZ_CAKVZL010000133.1:0-3724 GCF_934835595.1 Eubacterium sp. AF15-50 | reverse complement strand
CCCCAGAGAGGATACGAATGTACACTGATTATATCAAGATACTTTGCCAGTTTCCCTAATTCCTGCCATTCTATTGCTCCCTCATTGAAGGTAACCGGTTTTCCCGTTCCTGCCTTAAGCCTCTTGGCAAATTCAATAAGCCTTTCCACAGGAACTGTATTGGCTCCCCATTTAGGAGTATTTTCATTCCCTACTGATACAACATTAATAATGTCAGAATTTTCATTGGCAATTCTTATTAATTCATCAATATTGGCATCATTTCTCTTTGCCCTTGCCTTTAACTCTTCATCTGAATAATTTGTCTTAAGCCACGGACAATTAGGATTATTAACTTCCGATATAAGGTCAGGACCCAACATCATCTGCATATCATACTTCATATCCCTTATTACCTGGCATGTCATTTCCGAATATACAATGGGGTCATACATTCTTATGTACTTAAATCCCATGTTGTATAAAATTTTTATGTCCTCTTTTATCTGCTCATATGTAGGGTACGTGCAGGTTTGGGGACTTTGCCCTTCACGATAGCCTGAATAGCAAATTGCTCTTGCCCATTCCATTATATTTCCTCCTCTTGCTAATATGTATTGCCATCAACTTTTGATTAATGACCAGTGATAGGAAACATTTACAAAAAATGAACTTCCTTCGTTTTATTTCCTACCTAACCAAGAACTGCTGTAATTTGCACCTCTTTATTTAATTTGTTAATATCTTCTTTGGCAATAACATCACCATTGCCATACTTCTCATTATTTATATATATTTCCTTTACGGAATACTCACCTGCATCAAGTCCCTTTGGATTTTCATACGTAACATTAATGTTTACGCCACCAAACAGACAGGATGCACCTGCTTTGTTATCCTTAAACTGCTCCTTTAAAAGTTTTGGCTGAAGTTTAAGGTCGCCAAGTTCACCTTTTATACCGTACATTTCATTTAATACCGTAAGAAGTAACCAGCTGGCTGAGCCTGTAAGATAATGATACATTCCCTGACCTCTCTGGTTTACGTACTCTGGAACTCCCGGATAAATACAGCTTACGCTATAGTTGTGACAATGTTTATAAAGGGTATTTATTACTTTATATCCTTCCTTTGCAAAACCTCTTCTGTAAAGTGCATTGGCATACATAACTGCCATATGTGAAAATACTGCTCCATTTTCCTTATGTCCAAATGCGAAACCAAACATTCTTCCCAGATCGGTTTTAACTTCATTAAAGTTTGTGTTTAATCTGTAGCCTCCAATTGTTCCATCATAAAGATAATCGTCTGCCGATTTTACAATTTTTGCCACCTGCTCATCCGTAGCAGTACCTGACATAATGGCAAATACCTGACCTGTAAGCATCATTCTTACTCCTGATGAAAAATCACCTTCAACAGCATTTCCACTATTATCATAATATCCGTTAAACCATGAATTTCCCTCTTTATTGGTAATCCATTCAGTCTTCCTAATATGGTCTGCTATCCATGATGACATTTCATTAAGCACATTGCAAAGCTTTGTACAGTCTACTGATACCTTTTCGCCACTTACCTTGTGCCCCACTGCATTACAATAAGCATTTAGAACTTTATGTTTCTCATCTATGCTGTCATAAACTGTCTTGTCTGCATTTAAGAGAACCTCAATCTCCTTTGCAAGAGAAATGGTATCCTTTCCTGTTTTCTTTGAAAGAGTCATTATATCTTTTGCTAAATCTCTTAAATTTCCGCCATATAACGCTGTGAATGAAACACTTTCTCCACGTTTTTCAGCCATATCAAGACCGTCGTTCCAATCAGCACCACGAAGTCTGATATGGTTATGTTCTCCTACATCATAGAAGGATGTAAGGTGTTGTATAAGTAAATGTTCCACCACAGTTCCCCTGTACGGTGTATCGTCTTCTGATAACTGCATATTGCCTTCACCATCACTCCACAGGTTATCTCTATGCTCACCTCTTCCAATTTGTGCATCCTTAAAATATGTATTTTCTTCATTTAAAAATTCAATATCTCCGGTTTGCTGCATATAAAGGCTTGTAGTTAAGTATGGCCATGCTCCATGATCCATCCACACTCTTACAATATTATTTCTGTCAGCAATAAATTCACCCTGCTTTGAACCTATAATAGTAGCATTGGTTCCGTCAAATCTTACACCTCCAAAGTTGTCAATTAACATCTGACGTACCTGCTTTGGCTCCATAATAAGAAGGGCAAGGCAATCCTGCCATAAATCTCTCCATCCTCTTCCACCTTTTCCATAATCATGATGAGGAAGGAATGAACAGCCATATATTCTTCTAAGCATAGGCTGGAAATTAACCCAATGCATCCAGTTATCAAAATCACTGTCTGCCGAATTGTAACTTACGTTGATTTTATCCTGCCAATATTTTTTAGTTTCTTCAAGAAAGCTGTCAAAAGCCTTTGTGTCAAGGTATTTCTCCCCTAACTTATCTATTTCTTCTTCTGAATTACCATAGCCTAATGCTATAATGTATGTTTTTGTTTCTCCCGGTGAGATTACAGCATCAGCAAATCTCATTGCCGCAACTGTTTCGTAGCCGTCAATTTCTTCACCAATTCCATACGGAAGAGGCAGATTCTTGGCAACCATATATGGATTTTCAAAATTTCCGCCACGTCCGATAAACTCCTCAGTAACAGGACAGAAGCTAATTGGGGAAACCATTACTCCGTCAGTTTCTTCCTTTGCCAAAGCTCCATAATAAACAGTGTTTTTATTGTGTCCTCTCTCATCAAATGTAAGTGTCGGAAAGATTTCTATTCCGTTTTTTACCGTAAATGTTCTGTGAAGCAAAGAGGTAACATGTCTGTGATCTCTTATATTTGAAGCCGAACGTCCATACAAAGGTATAGCTGTAGTAGGAGTAAATTTAATATGTGAATCTGTTATGTTTGTAATTTCTATTTTAGTCAGTTCCACCTTGTCCTTAGTTTCAGGAACAAATGATGTCACTGTAGCTTTAAGCCCTAAATCATCAGATTTTCTCTCTATCTGATGCCACATAATTCCGGCTGTCAGCTTCACTTCTTCTTTATCATCATCAAACAACTTAGCCTGCTGTGCTGCTGAACGTCCTGCCACAGACCAGGCTTTTTTACCTTCAACGTAAATCCAAAAGTTTCTTACTGACTTGTTGTTGTGCAGGTTTTCACTGCTAACCGGCTCTAACAAAAATGTATTCTGGTCTAATTTTATATCTCCCCCTAAATCAGGTGTTATGGAGCTCATAACTCCTGCCTCATTAGCTAACGGAAAATACATATAGCTGGTTAAATCCGGATTATTCAGGGTAAATGTCCCTTTTTTATCTAAATATTTTAAGTTGCCCATTTTATTTCTCCTTTATGACATATTGGTATATCTATATTATCATAAAATCGTTTCATTATAAATATATTAGTGTGTTTTTCTTTATAAAAACACAATAAAAATCTGATTATCCGCTAAAACACAGTATCTATCAGCATTTTCAAGGAAACAAACACATCAATTTACTACTTATTTACTACTAACGAATGAGCCTTGATACGCAAGTTTTCCTAGATATGCAAAGATATGGTACAGCACATCAGTATTGAAACAAGAAAAAATTGAATAACTTATAGACTATGGAACGCCTAAAATGACGTTCCTTTTCTATTTTCAGCCGTTCTTATTGGACGGCTATTTTATTACCCAAAATGA
>NZ_CAKVZL010000132.1:0-3753 GCF_934835595.1 Eubacterium sp. AF15-50 | reverse complement strand
GTCCTATAAGGTCTGCTCCCATAATTTTATCGAAATAATCATAAATTCCTAAATATCTCAAAACTTCTTCCGCCATAGCCTGTGGCTTAGATGTGGCAATGGCCAGATACTTTCCTGCATCCTTTAATCTTTTAAGCATAATGTCTCCATCCTTGTATAACGAAGTTTCATATATGCCTATAGGTTTATACCTTTCTCTGTAATATTCCACTGCTTTAGCAGCATCCTCATCTGAAAAATTATAAGCATTTTTAAACTCTTCCTTAAGAGGTGGTCCTACAAAATGCTTCAAATCATCAGGTTCCTTATTTATGCCAAACTTAGACAATGCATACTGGGCCGATTTAGTAATTCCTTCTCCTGAATCACTAAGAGTTCCGTCTAAATCAAAAATAATCACATCATAGGTTTTCATAATAAATCCATCCTGTTAATTTAATCACGTAACAATCATTATATCTCAAATGACACTTGTTTTACAACCATTTTTGTTTTATACTAGTAAAAGGTATGGGGCACTATAGGTGTCAGTAATAATAAATATTATGAGAGGTACATAGGAATGAGTCAGGCAAAAGTTGATCGATACAAACAGGAAAAGTACAATCGTAAGAATAACAAAAAGAAAGGCAGTGCAAAGAAAATATTATCTTATGCCATTGTTACTCTTGTAGGTGTTGCTTTTGTTGTATATATCGGCTATTCAATAGCAGTTGCCACAGGTATGTATACACCACCTGTTGCTACAACTCACGTTGAGCTTAGCCAGTCTGAATTAGAAAGCCTTAGAAGCAAATTAATACAGAACGGCGACAAGAATGTCAAAGGTGATACTTCCGTTGATACAACTACTGCATCATCAGAAACTACATCTGAGAAAGCTACTGCTGAAGAATCTACAACTGTAGAAGAAACTACTGCTGAAGAAACAACAGCACAGTAGTTTAAACTTATAAAAACATCCCAATGGATTTTGTGTTTTCACTAATTTCCATTGGGATATTTTTATTACAAATTAATATTTACATTCTATCCGGTGCCTTAAATCCAAGTAAATCTATACATGTTTCAAGAACTTCCTTTGTAAGGGTAATAAGAGCAATATAAGATGCCTTCTTATCACCATCTTCTTCTGCTAAAATCTTTGTTCCATGATAAAATCTGTTAAATGCGTTAGATAAATCATAAACATATGAACAAATCTTATGAGGCGCCAATTCCTTAGCTGCATTTTCAATAACTTCGTTTGCCTTTGCTATTTCAAGCATTAACTGAATCTGTTCCGGATTGTCATAAGCCTTAATTGTTAAATCACTTATATTTCCATTTTCAGCCTTATACTTTTCAATAATAGACTTAATACGGACAATTGTATACAAAACATATGGTCCGGTATTTCCTTCAAAGGATGCAAAACGGTCTATATCAAAAATATAATCCTTAGATGCCTGGTTAGACAAATCACCATACTTAAGAGCGGCAAGTCCTACTATTCTTGCAGTTTCCTTTGCCTCTTCTTCACTAACTGAACGGTTTTCCATGATTTTGTTATAAACTGCATCATTAATCTGGGCTATGAGGTTTTCAAGACGCATTACGCCACCTTCTCTTGTTTTAAACGGCTTTCCGTCCTTTCCGTTCATAGTACCAAATCCAATAAATATAAGCTCTGTTTCAGGCTTTACAATTCCTGCCTTCTTTGCAACGCGGAAGAACTGTGTATAGTGTAAATCCTGTCTCTTATCTGCTAAATAAACATATTTGTCAGGATGAAAATCCTGTTCCCTTTGAACTAAAGTTGCAATATCAGAAGTAGCATAAAGTGCTGCTCCGTCTGATTTTCTTACGATGCACGGTGGAAGTTCCTTGCTGTCTCCTTCCTCTGCTATATCTACAACCAAAGCTCCCTGACTTTCATATGCAAGACCTTTGTCAATTAAATCCTGAATTAGACCCGGAATATACGGCTGGGCATCACTTTCACCTTTCCATAAGTCAAATTCCACATCAAGATTATCATAATTCTTTTTTAAATCTGCCTTTGAAATTTCCATTATATGCTTCCAGATAGCTGTGTACGGTGCGTAACCTGTCTGGAGCTTTAAAGTAGCTTCATGAGCTTCTTCCTTAAAAGCTTCATCTTCCTTTGATTTTTTGCTGGCACAAGGATAAATTTCCTCCAGCTCTGTTATGTCAAAAGGTGCTTCTTTTGGATATTCCCCTGTATAATTTTCATCAAAATATACTAGATTCGGCTTTCTGCATTTAAGCTCTGTAATTATAAGCCCCATTTGAAGACCCCAGTCTCCTAAATGAACATCACCTATAACCTTATTTCCCATATATCTGGTTATTCTTTTTACACTTTCACCAATTACTGCCGAACGAAGATGTCCTATATGAAGAGGTTTTGCCACATTAGCTCCACCGTAGTCCACAACAATAGTCTGTTCCTTTTCATTTTCACAGCCTAATTTCTGTGCATTTTTCATTTCATTAAGGTACTGCGCAACAAATTCATTATTTAAGTTCATATTAATGAAACCGGGATTAACTGCTTCCACTAAAGAGAACATTTTGCTTTCCTTAATTTTTTCCACAACATCATTGGCTATCATAATAGGTGCCTTATGGTATAACTTAGCACCTGCCATGGCACCATTACACTGGTACTGACATAAGTCAGGTCTGTTTGATACAACAACTTTTCCTAACTTTTTGTCGTACTGACATTCTTCAAATGCCTTTTTAATTTCTTCCGTAATAAGTTCAAGTATTTTTTTCATGGTTATTAACTCCGTCTTCTAATTCTGGTAAACATATTAACATTTTTCACCGGGACAATAACTTTTCCGGTGAAATTATAATTCTACTCCATTTAATTTCAAAAGTTCTCTTGCAGAATCTACTGAATCCACTCCTGTCTTGTTCTTAATTGGTGCAAATTCTTTTTCTCTTACTACTTCATAGGCTAAACAGTTATCCATCATATGAACCATATCAAGAACCAATGTTTCAAATTTATATCCGTTTTCTGTTTCCGGCTTAATCTTTTCGCCTGCTTCATTTATATATGGAACCTTCTTCTTTACAACATGAACTACTAAATTGCTGTTAAGGTTCTTTTCCAAATCTTCCATGTTAAAGAGATAGTTTAAAATAACACCATACTTATATGCTAAATCTCCATCCTCTTTCTTCTGGTATCTCATTTCTTCTGTAAGTTCATAGTATTCTACAATAGATGGCTTTCCGTCTTCTAAGCATAAAACACCTACTTTTTCTTCCGGTGTAGCCTTTGATACAACCTTTGAAGCTGAGCGGTATCCACCGTCAATCATTGCACCTACAAAGCATGGATCAGCCATTCTCTGACATACATTGTCAACAGCAAATACGTTAATGTATTCAACACCTGCTTCTTTAGCCTTCTTTGCAAGTCCTGCATTTACAAATGAAATAAACCATCCGCCGTTGCCGTTTGGTGATGTAGACACTCTATCCTTATCCTCTAAGTAAATCTTTCCTTCAAAGGATGCTGCCGGTGCCATTTCCTGAACAAAGAAATCAACATAATTCTTGTTGTAACCAAAATAATTCTTTTCTTCAAAGAATTTAATTGTGTCATCATTGTTCTTCTCACTGGTCATAATGTAGAGAGGAACCCATGTGCCTGACTGGTTTACAACATCCATAAGGTTATTAATTAACATTTCAAAAATGTAAACATCCTTAGTAAGTCCTATATTGTAC
>NZ_CAKVZL010000131.1:0-3887 GCF_934835595.1 Eubacterium sp. AF15-50 | reverse complement strand
GCTGTAATAGGGTCAATTCCATTTTCAACGCATATACGAAGTTTTTCGTCCATATCTCCCTTTTCAAAAATTGTCACTGGCTGTAAATCGTCGGCACAAAGAATGCAACGTCTGGAATTTTGTTCATTTACCCCTTTAAGCAACATAGGAAGCTCTCTACAGGCAGAACCATAACGCAGCATAACGTACATTCCATTTCTAAGTCTCTCCTTAAGTTCCTCCAAGGAACCGCTTTCGTGGTCTGTATGTATTCCTGCCGTAACATATGCAGACAAATCATCCCCTTTAAGCCCCGGAGAGTGACCGTCTATCAGCTTTCCTGCCTGATGACAAAGACTGATTTTTTCAATGACTTCTGAATCTGTGTTTATTACTCCCACAGTGTTCATAAACTCTCCCATGCCAAATACTTTATCCTGATTAATAACTTCACTAATAGCCTTTGAATCCACAACTGTTCCTGCATGTTCCCATGGTGTACATGGCACGCAGGATGGAAGCATGTATTTAATATTAAGGGCTGCATTTTCCCCTGCCTTTACCATATAATCAAAGCCGTCCATACCACATACATTCACTATTTCGTGAGGGTCAGCAATAATGGTAGTAGTTCCGTGAGGTACTACCAAACGGCTGAACTCTTCCGGAGAAACAAAGGATGATTCAATGTGAATATGACTGTTAATAAATCCCGGCAGTGCATATCTGCCTTCTGCATCCACTTCTTTTTCTCCACTGTAATTTCCCACTGCCGCTATTTTTCCGTCTGAAATGGCAATGTCTCCTTCAATAATTTCGTGGGTAAACACATTAACTATTTTGCAGTTTTTTATTACCAGGTCTGCCGGCTGTCTTTTTGCGGCAATGTTGATTTTTTTTTTGATATTGTCATGCATATAATCTTCTCCTCTTTATATATAATTATTTAACATGTCTTCCACTAAACCTCTTATTTCCCCCGCTACCTCTTCACAATATTGTTTTTTCAAACCGGCATTAACACCTACTTCTGTTAATTCCTTTATTCCCGGATTTCTGCCATTTCCTGCCACCGTTGTAGTATGCTCTCCATAGTAGGTATTGCTATAGGTCAAATCATATGCCGGGCTAAGCCGCCAAGTGCTAAGGTTCCAACAGGACGTTCATTATAAAATACATTTATTATTTCACTTGTTTTCATTAATTACCTCCTGAATGTTTTTGTATGGAACCTGTGAAAATATTTCCCTTAATTCATTAACCACATCCAATGCCGTTGCTATTCTTGTTAAACTTAGCAGTGAAATCTGCCCTGTGGTTTCAAAACGTTTTATGGAGCCATAGCTTACTCCACTGATTTCAGAAAGTTTTTTTTGGGAAATACGACGCCTTTTCCTTATATTCTTAAGTCTGTCTGCAATTTTCAAATTAATTTCTTCAGGGGTTTCCCATATATAATTTTGCATCAAGTTGTCCTTCTCCTTTATGGATAATATTTTATCCATTTCCCGTGTCAAACATTATGCCTTCCTCCCATTAACTGATTTTATTTTCCCACACGCTGTATCCCTGAGTTAATGCTGATTCATAAATGGGATGTAGTCTTTTATAAAGAACCTGGCTAAAATTATCCGGTTCAATCCCTTCTATGTACAATTCGTCTAAAGGCCATATTGAATTAAGATTATATCTTTTACAATCGTTAAAAAGCCGCCCTGCATATTCATTACTATGAACTGTTCTATTTAACAGATATTGCCGGTAAGCAAAGCCCCCGTAGTAGTTTTCCCATTGGGGAAGTCTGTTGTTTTTGGCAGAATTAAGATTTCCCTTGACAGGAACCAAATTCCAAAGCTCGTCATTTGCCACGTAAGACCAGGGGATAAAGTGGTCAATATCGTATTCGCCATTAAGGGGAGCGTTAGAATAAATATCACTAAACTCACCGCCATTTATTTCCATTACACAATCCCAAAGCTTTCGGGCTTTTTCAAGCCTGCGTTTTTTATCCTTTTCAGGCTCCAACTTATATATAATGCCAGGCACACCAGGATTTCTGTCCTGAAGATATTTTAATTTTTTCATCTTAATCCAGCCACGAATTGTTACCATATTATCAATGAAAAAGTTTCTCCAAGAGTTATTTATTATGATTTTTTTGTTCAATCCTGTACCCTCTTCTATTTTATATGGTAGACATTCTTTTTTATCCACCATATCGAAATATGTTATCAGGTGTTTCTTATTATTCCACAAAGTATCATTTCCCTTAATTTCTTCAATGAAGGGTGACAATATACGATATGGCACGTTTTTTGCCAAATCCATCATCTCTTTTTTAACACACTGTCTGTTGGATTTTGTCTTTTCAATTATGATATCTCTAGCCTCATCATTTTTGATATCCACAGTCTGTCCCAACTTGTTGACAGCCCGTTCTAAAATATCTGAACTGCTTCCGTCCTTGTTTTTAGGGCCAAGTCTTAAGTGATATTCACTAACTGCATACCATGCATCCGCTATCATGCCTGCAAAAATTTCAAGAAATGTTGGTGTTTCCTCTCCTCTTGCTACTAGCTGCATTATGGAATCTAACCAGAAAAACTTGTAACACTGCGTGGTATTATCCAGCATTTTTGAGAATTTCTTTACGTTTAGACTGCAATAATATTCTATTAAATTTTCCATGGCGTGCCCTCCATCAGTATGATTCTATGCAAGATATTTATGTGTTCAAACCGGTCATGCATTATATTTTTTTACATAACCGGCTTTTTATTATTTATATATTTTCTCTGTATATTCAGGTGTCACCTTGGTTAATATGGTGTTATATAAATATTTATGTCCATCTATTGTTGGCATCATACAATTATTGTACAACTGTTCTGCTATTTCATACACTGAGTAATCTATTGCATTACTGTACACTGTTTCTCCGTCTTCTAACACAGCATAGGCTCTTGCTTTATACTCTGCAGTATATGCCTCTTTGCTATTTGCACCATACGTCATAGTTTCTACATACGTAGTTGTATTATCTGTTTTTTTCCAAATGCCCTTTTGTGTTGTATTATAACTCCTTACAAACTGACCCTCCATTCCAATTTTCAAATGGTCAGATGTTATTCCTGTTTTTTTCCCATTATATTTTAACAGACCATAAATCAAACCAAACTTAGTTACTTTTTTATTATTAATACTGTCAGTTACTTTTGCCACTATTTTCATTCCACCAATTTTGGTATTTATACAAACTCCCTCTATTTTTATTAAGCCTTCTAATTCTGCAGTTGTCTCCTGATTTACTTTAGTTTCATTTACAGTTGTTGTTTCCTCCGATATATTTGTATTTTTAAACAATATCGTAACGCTTTCTTTGTTATAATAATCCACCACCTTTAGTGTGTGGTATCTGCCACTTGACAGGTCAGCATCAGATATATTTACAAAGGCTCCAGCCTCCGGTGTCATATTTTTGTCATCCCATGTCACTGATGAAAACTTTGCTGCAAGATTTAATCCTACATAAACCTTTCCTGCCTCGTACTTTATCAATACCAATTTTGTTTCACCGGCTGTTACGCTATACTCCAATGAATCATTGCCTATTACTTTTGACCATGTAGTATTACCTGCAGGTTTTGTAGTTGTCACATTTTCCTTAGTTGTTGGTACTACTATTGATTCGTCCGGATTGCCTGGTGCATTTGTTATCTTTTTAAATCCTTTTTCAGATACTGTTCCGTGTTCACTAATTATATTAAATGCAAACACTATGTATTTATCCTTATATGAAGTCAAATCTATATCCTTTGACCAATACCCATTATTTTTACCAAGTTCCTGTCCTATATATCCTGCAATACTGTCATTATTATAGGCTTCTGTTGCCTCCTCTATAGTAT
>NZ_CAKVZL010000130.1:0-3913 GCF_934835595.1 Eubacterium sp. AF15-50 | reverse complement strand
AATGTAAATAATGAAGGTAGCATATTAGCAGGAACAAAAAAACTGGCAGCCTTTCATAACATATTAAGGGATAACAGGGAACTATTAAAGGATGTCAGGGCATTTCATCCGGGAAAAAACATGGAAAAGGTTTTTGAAAGGCACAACAGGGAAATTACTACCATAAAAAATTACATAAAGAAGAGGAAAAACAAGAATTTCTTTGAAATGTCCCTACAGGATATAATGGATGAGTACAAAAAACAGGCTGTTGTTGCTACGGAAAACTTATTAAAATCCACCTATGCCTCAAGGTTTGAAGAGGCAGTTTTAATGAAGACAATAAATCACGGGTGCTACAACCACCATAATATTTTATTTGATGGGGAAGGAATAATTATGGTGAATATGTCAAAAATTAATTACGCACCTCAGCTTCAGGATTTATACGACTGGCTTAGAAAGGTAATGGAAAAGAACAACTGGAACATCTCTCTTGGAAACAAAATCATGGAAGAATATAACAAAATTAATCCATTAAATAGTGAAGAATATACCATCCTTAAAATCATGCTAAGTTATCCGGAAAAGTTTTGGAAAATAATTAATTACTATTACAACTCTAACAAGGCGTGGTATTCGGAGAAAAACGAGGAAAAACTAACACAATTTCTAAAACAGGAAAACCTAAGACACAAATTTATAGAAAATATGTAAAAAAATATATTTGGTCTTTTATTTGGGGTTAGTTTGTATTAAAATACTTATAGCATAAATTTAATGGAGGTTTACTATGAGTTACAGAGAGTTATATAATAACTGGCTGGAAAGTCCATACTTTGACGAGGGAACAAAAGCTGAATTAAAGGCAATTGAAGGTGATGAAAAGGAAATCGAAGACAGATTTTACACTGAACTTGAATTTGGTACAGCAGGACTTAGAGGAGTTATAGGCGCTGGAACTAACAGAATGAATATTTACACTGTAAGAAAGGCTACACAGGGGCTTGCAAATTATATTATAAAGATGAATGGTCAGGACAAAGGTGTTGCAATTGCTTTTGATTCAAGACATATGTCACCGGAATTTGCAGATGAAGCTGCACTTTGCCTTAATGCAAACGGAATAAAGGCTTATGTATTTGATTCATTAAGACCTACACCGGAGCTTTCATTTGCAGTTAGGGAATTAGGATGTATAGCAGGTATTAATGTTACTGCCAGCCATAACCCGGCAGAATACAATGGATATAAAGTTTACTGGGAGGATGGAGCACAGATTACACCACCTCACGACACAGGTATTATGGATGCTGTTTCAGCCATTAGTGATTACAGCCTTGTAAAGACAATGGATAAGGATGAAGCAGTTAAGGAAGGTCTCTATGTTCAGATTGGAAAAGAAGTAGATGACAAGTACATAGCAGCTCTTAAGTCACAGGTTAAACATCAGGATGCCATTGATGCAATGCAGAAGGACATTAAGATTGTTTACACTCCACTTCACGGAACAGGAAATATTCCGGTAAGAAGAGTTCTTAAGGAATTAGGATTTGAAAATGTATATGTTGTTAAGGAGCAGGAACTTCCTGACGGAGATTTCCCTACAGTAAGTTATCCAAATCCTGAATCAAAAGAAGCCTTTGAGTTAGCAGTTAAAATGGGAAATGAAATTAATGCAGATATTTTGTTGGCCACAGACCCTGATGCTGACAGACTTGGTGTATATGTAAGAGATGATAAGACAGGAGAATATCATGTACTTACAGGTAACATGTCAGGATGCTTATTGGCAGAATATGAAATCAGTCAGATGAAAGAAGCAGGACAGCTTCCTGATGATGCAGCATTAATTAAAACTATAGTTACAACAAATCTTGCAAATGATATTGCAAAATATTACAACGTAAGACTTATTGAGGTTCTTACAGGATTTAAATATATTGGAGAGCAGATTCTTAACTTTGAAACCACTAAGAAAGGTCATTATGCTTTCGGTTTTGAGGAAAGCTACGGATGTCTTATTGGAACACATGCAAGAGATAAGGATGCAGTAGTAGCTACTATGGCACTTTGCGAGGCTGTAGCTTACTACAAGACAAAGGGAATGTCTCTTTGGGATAAGATGATTGAAATGTATGAGAGATACGGATACTGGAGTGACGGTGTTCAGTCTATTACATTAAAGGGCAAGGAAGGAATTGAAAAGATTAAGAATACAATTGAGAAGCTTCGTGAGAATGTTCCTACAGAAATTGCCGGCTATAAAGTTCTTTCAGCAAGAGACTACAAACTTGACACAGTTAAAAACATGGAAACAGGAGAAGTTACAGGTACAGGACTTCCAAAGTCAAATGTTCTTTACTATGATTTAAGTGACAGTGCATGGGTTTGTGTAAGACCATCAGGTACTGAACCAAAACTTAAATTCTACTATGGAGTTAAGGGTAAGGATTTTGCAGATGCAGAAGCTAAGGATAAGGAACTTGGCGAATATATGATTAATTTAGTAAATTCAATGCTTTAATATTTAAAAACAGGGCATAAATAAAATACACCATAATATATTTTAATAAAGATATATTGTGGTGTATTTTTTATGCTGAAAAATAAAACAGGACTGATTTTAATTCTTATTATATGCATAGTAGTAACGTCTTCATGCGGCATTCAGAAAATAAACAGCAAAAAAATAAAGGATATAGATTTTACTGTAGTGACGGAAGCAGAGGTGCCACAGGAGGTAAAACAAATAATAGAGGAACGTAAGGAAAAGGAGTTTAAGGTAACATATTCAGATGATAAGTACACTTACATTATAATTGGTTATGGAAAACAAAAGTATGAAGGGTACAGCATTACCGTAAAGAAACTATTTGAAAGCTCAAATGCAATTTTTGTTAGAACGGAGTTTTTGGGACCAAAGAAATACACCAATAACGAAACAAAAACATACCCGGTTATTGTAATTAAAATAAAATACAGTGACAAAAACGTGATATTTACCGACAATTAAAAAGTAGAATAAATATATCAGGTTGTTCATATGTTATAGAAGGTATACAGAATATAGTAAAGTCAGGGGGCAGTTATGGAATTAATAAAAAGCAATATTCATATGAGTAAAATATTAAAAAACGAGGCAAAAACTTTTTATGTAAACCACGAAGATAGGGTTACAGAGGCATATCCGGAAGTAGGAACCATTATTAATCAAAGTGAGACAGCCACAGTTGATAATGTTTCCGTGAGAAATAATCAGATTGTTATTAATGGAACAATAAATTATCAGATGCTTTACTATGGGGCTGATGATGGCAGGGTAAATGGGTTAGAAGGGGAAATTCCTTTTGAGGAAATTATAAAAGCCCAGGATATAGATGAAGATGGAAATGCAAATGTAAAACTAATGGTTATGTCATCTTCTGTCAAAATGATTGATAATAGAAGTTACATATATAAAATACAGATAATGGCATATGTTACAGTGGAAAAATTAGAAGATGTGGAGGCAGTGACAGGAGCAGACAGGGAAAACATGATGACTAAATACAGTCATATTGACGGAATATCCATTGTGGCAGACAAATCAGATAATTTAAGAATCCACGAACAGCTGTCGGTTCCTTCATCTAAACCACCTATTGAAAGAATACTGTGGAAGGATGTAAGGATAAAAAACATTAATGAAAAAATGACGGATAGTGCCGTACTTGTTACCGGAGAACTGGGGGTATTTTTGCTATATAGTCCGGAGGAAGAAAGTGCTCCAATCCAGTGGATAGATACCACCGTTAACTTTGGTGGAACTTTGGAAATAAATGAAGCGGGAGAAGATTTGATTTCCTACATAACATCAAAGCTTCATAATATTACGGTAGATGCAGAAATGAATCAGGATAATGAAATGCGGGAAATTAACATTAATGCATTG
>NZ_CAKVZL010000129.1:0-3985 GCF_934835595.1 Eubacterium sp. AF15-50 | reverse complement strand
GCCGGTAGATGTGTTAGAGGATGTGTACGCACCGGAAATTAATCTCGTTCCAATAAAAACAGAACAGGTATGTGAAAGACTTCTTGTAAAAAATGCATCAAGAACGAAAAATGTAGTGAAAATAAAGGTAGACAGCGACAAGGGACATATTTTACAAATATGTGGAAATAGTGCAGACATTAAAATTGAAAATATTGTAGTTAGTGACAATGGCTTAAAGGCTATTGGGAAAATAAAGGCATGGGTTATGTATATATCCTCTGAAGACAGTAATCCAATATGCTGCAAGTCAGCAGAAATGGATTTTGAACACAGAATAGATGCAGAGGGAATAACTAATGGTGATAAATATTATGTAAACTGGTGGACGGAGCAGATAAGTGGCAACATGACAGGCACAGATGAGGTGGAAATAAAGCTCACAGTGGCTATGGAGGTAATGGCCTTTAGGGAGGAGCGAAAAGCTCTTATAACTGAAATAAAAGAAGAATCCATAGATTTGGAAAAGGTAAATGCAGCACCACTTATGAGAGGGTATGTGGTTCAGTCAGGGGATACATTGTGGAAGCTGGCAAAGGAGAATTTCACTACCATTGATAAAATTATGGAGGTAAATGAATTAAAGACTGACCATATCAAAAAGGGTGACAGACTGCTGTTGATTAAATCTTGTCAATAACAGTTAAAAAAAGTATACTTTAAGAGAATATAGTTTTTGGAGGAACGGAAGTTGTCAGATAAGATAGAATTAAAAGCCTATGGAAAGATTAATTTAGGATTAGATGTTATAAGAAAAAGACCTGACGGATATCATGACCTTGACATGATTATGCAGACGGTAAATGTTTACGACGATATTATTATAACTAAAACAGAAAAAAATGGTGAAATAAAGGTAACTACAGATAAAGAAGTTTTGTCAAATGAAAAGGGAAATCTGGCTTATATGGCAGCAAGGATGTTATTTGACGAATTTGGAATCAATGATGGAATTGAAATCAGAATTAACAAAAGAATTCCTATTGCCGGAGGAATGGCAGGAGGGAGCGCAGACTGTGCAGCTACCCTTAAGGGAATTAATGAGATGTTTAAGCTCAATTTAGATGAAAAGGCACTAATGGAAAGAGGAGTAAAGCTCGGGGCAGATGTCCCTTACTGCATAATGGGTGGAACGGCTATTGCCAGAGGTATTGGAGAAATATTAACACCACTGCCGGCACCACCGAAGTGTCATGTTATAATAGCAAAACCTCCGGTTTCCGTATCTACAGCATATGTTTATGGACACATAAAGCCGGATTCAATTGAGAAACGCCCGGATATTGAAAAAATGGCAGATGCCATTAGAAACAAGGATTTGTACGCACTGTCAAAGCTTTTATATAATGTAATGGAGGACGTGACAGTGCCTGAATATCCTGTTATATCTCAAATAAAAGATATAATGATTAATGGAGGTGCCTTAAATTCCATAATGAGTGGAAGCGGTCCTACAGTATTTGGACTTTTTGATAATATTGAAAAGGCAGAAAAGGTTATGGAAAATTTAACGCAGAACAATCTTACGGAACAGCTTTACTTAACGGAATTTATTAATTGATAAAGTTGTTTAAAAAGGTAAGATATTTAAAACGATACTGAACTACGGTGTCATACTCTTTTTCCGTAAGGGATTCCTTAAGCATTTCTTTAGATGAGTTAGGAACTACCCCGGTGGAGGCATCTACGAAGCATAATGGGGGATACAACACGCACCACCAGTTATGCCCTATGCCTTCTCCTATATAAATGGTATATGATGTGTAGCGGCCTTTAGGAAAGGTAACATCACCATAGGTTTTAACAGGAAAATCCTGCATTCCAAAGCTGGAAGATACTGAGTAATCATATCCTGAATTTCGGATAGTCTCAGTTGCCAGCTTTTTTATTTTATTATCGTTTTTTAGTATAAAATCCTTTGTTTCGGAAAGGGTATTTAAGGTTTTTGTATTTTTATATATGTAGTCAACTACTTTTTCTTTTACCTCCATTTTTAGGGCCTGGTCATCTTGGGAATCACTGTTGGCACGGACATGGAAGCGTATGGCACTTTCAGACAGGGCTTTTACCGTAGCAGTAGTTTCAGAACTTTTGTAAAAGTTAAACATTACAATACCTGCAATAAAAATTATAAAACTTAAAAATATTCTTTTATTTCTCATTGTTCAATCTCCTTATAGAATATGTATTGCCCCACCCTTTGGTGGAGGGCTAAGTGTCGGAAACGTTTTTTTAATAAACATAGTTAATTTTTGTCTCTTACTTTAGTGGTTGTATTTAGAGTATTGCCTCTTATAATCTTTTTATACAAATGCTTTTAATTCTATTGAAATAACGGGGGATAAAAGGTAAAATATATCAAAGTATAGGAGGAAATGTATTATGGAATTAATAAATAATAACGCACCTATAGGAGTTTTTGATTCAGGTGTGGGCGGACTTACGGTAGCAAGGGAAATTACAAGACAGCTTCCTAATGAAAGCATTGTATATTTTGGAGATACCGCCAGAGTTCCTTATGGAAGTAAATCCAAAAATACAATTATCAGATATTCAAGGCAGATAGTACATTTTCTGAGAACAAAGGATGTAAAGGCAATTGTTGTTGCATGTAATACTGCAAGTGCATTTGCCCTTGATACCATAGAGAAGGAATTAGATATACCTGTTATAGGTGTGGTAAAACCGGGAGCAATTGCTGCCATAGAAACTACCAAAAACAAGCGTATTGGTATTATTGGAACGGAAGGAACCATTAAAAGTAAATTATATACTGAATATATAAGAAGCATTGACCCTGAAATAATTGTTATAGGAAAGGCGTGTCCTTTGTTTTGCCCTTTGGTAGAAGAGGGAATGCTTCATGACGAAGTGACGGATGAGATTGCAAGAAGATATTTAGACGAACTTAAGGAACAAAACATAGACAGTCTTATTTTAGGCTGTACCCATTATCCTCTTTTAAGAAGTACCATAGGAAAAATAATGGGCCCGGATGTTAATTTGGTAAATCCTGCCTATGAGACAGCCATTAGCTTAGGGGAGCTTTTAACCCAGCATGGAATAAGAGCAGATATTAATGCTAACCCTACATGTGACTTTTATGTAAGCGATGCTGCTGACAGGTTTGAAAGTTTTGCAGATTCAATTATGCCTTTTGATGTGGACGAGGCAAATCAGATAAATATAGAGGAATACTAGGATGGTAAATAGCAAGGTAATAGTAAAAGTAAAGGGACTTCAGATAGTGGAAGAAACAGGAGACAGCGTTGAAACCGTAACTCCGGGAAAATATTATACAAGAAATAGCAAGCATTATGTAACTTATGAGGACATTGATGATGAAACCGGAGTGAAAACAAAGAATATAATTAAGTTTAACGATTCCTTTGCAGAGGTTAAAAGGTCAGGATTCATGAGTGGAAAAATGATTTTTGAAAAAGGGAAGAACAATCAGGCATTGCACAGCACGCCATATGGTGACTTACTTATGGAGGTTTTGACTAAGGATATTAATGTGGTTGAAGAAAAAGACAAAATTAATTTGAAAATTGCATATGAATTATATGCCAACAACAGTAAAATATCGGACAGTGAAATTGAAATTGATTTAAGCCGGGTGTAGGTGAAATTTACATTTTCCGGTAACTATTCAAAGAAAACACAAAAAATATGTATAATTTAAAAAACGACTTGACAACACAACAAATAATATATACTATAATAAATATAAGATGTAATAAAGATACTGTGATGTGAGGATTGCAAGTGGATTCTAATCCTCACTATTGTATTTTTTTATATCCGGTGTATACTATAAAGAAATTAAAAAAACTAATAGTATATATCTCGAAATATTAAAAGAAGGGGGTGCCATGGTGGTAATCAGGGAATGTGCAAACATTAACATAAAGATTGAAGAGAAGGAGGAAAAGCAGGATATGTG
>NZ_CAKVZL010000128.1:0-4126 GCF_934835595.1 Eubacterium sp. AF15-50 | reverse complement strand
AATTAGAGGAACCGTTGCATTTTTAGGTGGTCCATTACATTTCCTGCCGGAGCTTAGAAATGCATTTATCAGAACTCTGAAACTTGATGATGAACATATTGTGGCACCACAGCATTCGCATCTTTTTGCTGCTACAGGTGCTGCCCTTAATCACAATCCAAATGTAAGAATTAATATTTCTGATTTGTATGAGCAACTTTCAAAGGGTGTCCGAATGTCTATGGAAATCAAGCGTTTAGACCCTCTTTTTAACAACGAAAATGAATACAATAAATTTATAGAAAGACATAATAAAGCTACTGTAAAGAAAGGTGACCTTGCTACATATACAGGCAATTGTTACTTAGGAATCGATTCAGGTTCTACTACAACCAAAGCTGCTTTAGTCGGTGAAGATGGTACTTTACTGTACTCATATTACAGTGGCAACAATGGAAATCCTTTGACAACCATTATTGAAGCAGTAAAAGATATTTATAAAAGTCTTCCTGCCGATGCTAAGATTGTCCGCTCATGTTCTACAGGTTATGGTGAGGCTTTAATTAAGGCTGCACTGCTTTTAGATGAAGGTGAGGTTGAAACTGTTGCCCATTATTATGCTGCAGCATTTTTTGAGCCACAGGTTGACTGCATTTTAGATATTGGCGGTCAGGATATGAAATGTATCAAAATAAAGAATAATTCTGTTGACAGCGTTCAGTTAAATGAAGCCTGCTCATCAGGCTGCGGTTCTTTCATTGAAACCTTTGCCAAGTCATTAAATTACAGTGTACAGGATTTTGCAAAGGAAGCCTTGTTTGCTTCTAATCCTACTGATTTGGGAACGAGATGTACCGTATTTATGAATTCAAATGTTAAGCAGGCCCAAAAGGAAGGTGCCAGTGTTGCCGATATTTCAGCAGGGCTTGCTTATTCCGTAATAAAAAATGCTTTGTATAAGGTTATTAAAATTACTGATGCTAAAGACCTTGGACGTAAAATCGTAGTTCAGGGTGGTACTTTCTACAATAATGCCGTCCTTAGAGCTTTTGAGAAGGTTGCCGACTGTAAGGCTATCAGACCTGATATTGCAGGTATTATGGGTGCTTTCGGTGCTGCCCTTATTGCAAGAGAACGTTACAAAGGTGAAGAAACAACCATGCTCAATTTGTCACAGCTTGAAGCTTTTTCTTATGAAACTTCCATGACGAGATGTAAAGGTTGTACCAATTCATGTCTTTTAACAATTAATAAGTTTTCCGACGGTCGTCGTTTCATAAGTGGTAACAGATGTGAAAAGGGTATCGGCGGTCAGAAAAACAAGGAAAACATTCCTAACCTTTTTGAATATAAGATGCACAGAATATTTGATTACGAACCTCTTGATGCTGACAAGGCTCCACGGGGTGTAGTTGGTATTCCACGTGTTTTAAATATGTATGAGAATTTTCCATTTTGGGCAACATTCTTCAAAAATTTAGGATTTAGTGTTATGCTTTCACCTGTTTCATCCCATAAGATTTATGAAATGGGAATTGAATCCATTCCTAGTGAATCAGAGTGTTATCCGGCGAAACTTGCTCATGGTCATATTGCATGGTTGCTTCAAAACGGAGCTAAATTTATTTTCTATCCTTGTATTCCGTACGAGAGAAATGAAACTCCTGATGCCAACAATCATTACAATTGTCCAATTGTTACATCCTATGCAGAAAATATAAAAAATAATGTTGAGGAATTAAATGACCCTGACATTAATTTTATGAATCCTTTTATGGCACTGACTAATGAGGATACCATCACTTCACGATTAGTTGAGGAATTTACCAAGGCATTTGGCATTAGTGAGGCAGATATTAAGAATGCTGCTCATCTGGCATGGGAGGAATTACTTGCTTCTAGATCTGATATGGCTAAAAAGGGTGAAGAAACATTAAAGTATATGGAAGAAACAGGCAAACGTGGCATTGTTCTTGCCGGTCGTCCATATCACATCGACCCGGAAATCAACCATGGTATTCCTGAAATGATTAATTCCTATGGCCTTGCAGTTTTAACTGAGGATTCCATTTCACATTTAGCTGATGTGGAAAGACCTTTAATCGTATCTGACCAGTGGATGTATCATTCAAGACTTTACAAAGCTGCCAACTATGTTAAGACCCGTGATGATTTGGATTTAGTTCAGCTTAACAGTTTCGGATGTGGTCTTGATGCTGTAACTACTGACTGTGTCAGTGACATATTGACTAAGTCAGGAAAAATATATACTGTTTTAAAAATTGACGAAGTAAACAATCTAGGTGCTGCAAGAATCAGAATCCGTTCTCTTCTTGCTGCTATCAGAGTTCGCAGTGAAAATCATTTTGAGAGAACAATTCAGCCTTCATCAATTAACAAGGTTGAATTTACAAAGCAGATGTATGATGACAAATATACTATTCTTTGTCCTCAGATGAGTCCTATTCACTTCAAAATGCTTGAATCCGCCCTTAATTCATGTGGATACAATTTTGAAGTAATGCCAAGTAACAAGTCCTGTATTGATGTAGGACTTAAATATGTTAATAATGATGCCTGCTATCCTTCACTTATTGTTGTTGGACAGATTATGGAAGCGTTGCTTTCAGGTAAATATGATTTGAATAAGACAGCGGTTATTATCACCCAGACCGGTGGTGGCTGTCGTGCTACAAACTATATTGGTTTCATTAGGCGTGCATTGGAAAAAGCCGGCATGGGTCATATTCCTGTTTTGTCCTTAAGCTTTACGGGAATTGAAACTAACAGTGGATTTAAGATTACTCCTCTCTTTGCCGTAAAAGCAGTTGAAGCTGCCATGTATGGTGATTTGTTTATGAGAGTTGTATATCACACCCGTCCATATGAAGTAAACGCAGGTGAAACTGACGCCCTTCATAAAAAATGGGAATATAAATTATGTAAAGAGTTATCCGATAAACATTTTGGCATTCATCGTTTCCGCAAGAATATGAAGAAAATTGTTGAGGAATTTGATGCCATACCTGTCATGGATATCAAAAAGCCAAGAGTTGGTATTGTAGGTGAAATTTTAGTTAAGTTCTCTCCTACTGCCAACAATGATTTGGTTAACTTACTTGAAGCTGAAGGTGCTGAGGCTGTTATGCCTGACCTTGTGGATTTCTTCCTTTACGGATTTAGAAATGCTACATTTAAGTATGAAAAGTTAGGCTTTAGCAAAAAATCTGTTTACATTAATAATTTAGGTATTAAAGCTCTGGAATGGATGAGAGGCTCTGCCAAGAAGGCTCTTATTAAGAGTAAACATTTCACTCCTACTTCTGATATTTGGAAAATGAGTGAAATGGCAGAAAAGGTTGTTTCCATTGGTAACCAAACCGGTGAAGGTTGGTTCCTGACAGGTGAAATGCTTCACCTTATTCATGATGGTGTACCTAATATTATTTGTACCCAGCCATTTGCCTGCCTGCCAAACCATATTGTAGGTAAAGGTGTTATTAAAAAGCTTCGAGCCATGAATCCTGATGCTAATATTGTAGCTGTGGATTATGACCCTGGTGCCAGCGAAGTAAACCAGCTTAACCGAATCAAGTTAATGCTTGCTACAGCTAACAAGCGCTTAAAAAGCCAGGAAGAAACGGGAAAAGGCAAAGTTAAGTAAGTTCCGGTAGGAATGTTTTTGGGGTGAGCACAATTTTGTGAATATATGTTTGATGTTTTTAATCTTATAGCTGTGGATTTTGATTTTTTTTAAATTTTGTGGCTGTGAAATTAGTGGATTTCTCTGCAACATTCTAGCACAAATTGTCTCTTTTTCGGCTTATAACAAAACAAATCGCATAAAAAAGCAGATTTCTCTATTACACATAGAACAATCTGCTTTTTACTTATAATTATATTTATTTATAACTAACTTCTCTACAATTTTGTATTTCCAATACTCAAACTCATTATTTTCATAATTAATATATCATTCCCTATATATTCTCAATCTGCCAGTCTATCGGCTCCACCCCATTGGCTACCAAAAATTCATTTGCCTTGCTAAAGTGTTTGCATCCAAAGAATCCACGATATGCAGACAACGGACTTGGATGTGGTGCTTCTAAAATTAAATGCTTAGGATTGGTAAGCATTGCCTTCT
>NZ_CAKVZL010000127.1:0-4271 GCF_934835595.1 Eubacterium sp. AF15-50 | reverse complement strand
AAGTAAATAATACCCCGCTGTATGCTACATCCACTGCCTGATGCTGAATTAATACCTGCTGATTTGATATATCATCAATGTCTGATGAATAGGACGCAATAACATCATCAATTGCATTTATTACAGATGTAACATTAGATGAATCTACATCCAACAAACTGGTGTAATGACCTGCATTGGACTTTTTGTAACAGTCCTCGTTTGTAGATGAACTTCTTACAACAATTTTTGCTCCCTTAAACTTTTTCCCAATGTTAAGGGCAACCTCTCTTTTGTTTTTTACGTAGTCCGCTACCACAATAATAAGCATTTCTTCAATAAACGCCTTTGTGATAATTTTCTCTAATGCCTTTAAGGTATTTGCTTTTGTTGAAATTATTTCATTCTTAAGGTTATTATTTTTCTCCATTAATTTACTCCTTTGTACTTTCAGGCTCTTTTATTTCCTTATTTTCCTTATTATCCTCTAAAAGCTGCTTAGCTGTATTAATGGTATTTTCATCAGGAACCATAACATATGCTTTCTGATTTGGAATACTGTATGTGTAATCTGATGTTCCCTGACCGCTTACACTGTACTGGGTTATTTTCCACTTAGGTGCACGGTTTAACTGAAACCTTACAAGAGATTTAATGCTTTTCTTTGTCATATTAGTTTGAAAGCATTCACTAATCTCACTTAAAATACTGTCATAATTTTTCAGTAATGCAGGTGACTGGCATTTGGCAATTACAGATTCAATTACTTTCATCTGGTCCCTACCTCTCTGATGGTCACCTGCAGCAAATGAATGTCTTTCTCTTGCAAACCAAAGGGCTTCTATTCCGCTTAAATTTTCATTAAGACCTTCTTTGTAGCTAAATCCTGCCGCTGAAAATGCGTAATCAGAATCAACGTCTATACCACCTAAGGCATCAATTATTTTAACAAATCCCGTAAAATTAAGTCGTACATAATAATCAAAATCTATACCATAAATCATTTTAAGAGTGTCCATAGATACATCAATTCCATAATTTCCTGCATGGGTCAGCTTGTCCTTTACACCATTGGATATAGATAATGGTACATAGTAATCTCTCGGTGTTGAAATAAGAACAATGTTACCTGTAAGAGGATTTACTGACATAATAATGTTTACGTCACTTCTACTTTTAACGGTAACGTCTCCTTCTGTATCAATTCCGCTTAAATATACATTGAAACATCTTTTTGTGGCATTACCCTTATCATTCATTTGGGCAACGGCATTTTTCACTGTAGTTGTATAAATACATTTAATTTTGTCTGTAAAATCAGAATATTTGCCATTTTTCTTTCCATCATCCGTGTCATCTCCTGCTGATTCAATGGCATCAATTAATGACTGGTTAAGAATAATTGCATCAACATTTCCCTCTAGGAGTTCCTGTGCTAATGTAACAGGGTCATTTATTTCTTCGTTATCTACAATAGCTGTAAGTTCAGTTTCTATGGCATTTAAAACATTTTTAATATCTTCTGATGAAAACTGACTGTTATATCCGAATTTATACTTAAGGGCATGTTTTAACTTTTCGGCTTTATTTTCTTTAAGAACATACACACCATATTCGTCTGTGGCTAATAAAGAGTTTTTAACTATTTCATCAATGGTTTCTTCTGTTTTAGTAAACATGCCTTTGATTTTTGAATTATATGTTATACCTAAAATACCTGATGTTACCATTGCTACAATAAGTATTAATGACAAAACAATTGAGAAAATCCTACTTTTAAATCCTCTCTTTACCACGAAAGGAATAATTGAAATTACCACAAGAAATATCTCGGCAAAAACAATATACTTAACCGGGAGATATTCTAACAGCAGATAGTTTTTATATGAGGCAATATCATAAAAAACAACCTCTAAAAATACTAATGCCGCTATTACCAGAATATTAAATATTAATGCAGTAATTTTTAACTTTTTTCTTATATTCTTCTTTTCCATCTTTTCCTCCAAAAGCATTATTTCAAATATCTTACAGTATACCATTTAATAGTGAAAATAAAAATATATTATTGGAGGCACTGACAATTTTTTTATTATTTTAATCACTGATAAATAATTTCAGCATATTTTATAGCATGGAGGTTATTATGAAAACTATTTCTATTATTTCAGGTGACAAACGACAGTTTTATATAAAAGAATATTTGAAAAATAACGGATATAATGCCGAAATAATAACAAACATGGATTTTAATAATACTGACATTATTGTTGCAGGAACTCCATTTGTGAAAAATAATGAATATATAAATTGCGACTACTATACCGGTTTTCCGGTGGATACATTTCTAGGACTTTTAAAACCGAAACAAACTGTATTTGCCGGTAGCATCAGTGAGGATATAATGAAACTTTTTCCTAAAAATATTAAATTAATTGATGTTTTAAAGGATGAAGATGTGGTCTGGAGTAATGCCATGCTTACAGCCGAGGGATTAATTGGTGAGATTATTAAAAATACGGATTTTTCCCTTAATAATTCAAAGGTGCTTATTTTAGGCTTTGGAAAATGCGGAACTAATATTGCTTCGAGACTTTTTAACTTAAATTGTGATGTATCCATATATGACCATACAAAAAAACATTTAAGTCAGGCAGTATCATATGGATACAAAACCTTAGAAAAAGACGATTTTTCCATGGGACTTAATAAATTTGACATTATAATTAATACAGTTCCTGAAGTCATTTTCACAGAATATAACATGAGTCTTTTAAAAAAATCCTGTGTTCTTTTTGAAATTGCAGGCTATCCATATGGCTTTGATAAAAAATTGTCAGAAAAATATGGAATATCCCTTATTACATGCCCCGGACTGCCGGGAAAAACAGCTCCTAAGGCAGCCGGGGAATTAATTGCTAAAAGCATTATTTCATATTTAAAACAGAAAGGACTGGGATAAATGGCTCATAACTTTAAGGATAAGAATATTGGTGTTGGAATTACAGGCTCATATTGTACTTACAAGAAGGTATTTGAAGAGCTGAAACACCTTGCTGACACAAAAGCAAACATTATCACGATTTTTTCAGATAACGCTGCCTCAACGGACTCAAGATTTGGAAAATGTAAGGACTTTTTAAGTCTTGCAGAGAAAATCAGTGGGCATCCGCCAATTGTTACCATACCTGACGCTGAACCTATAGGGCCAAAATCAATGCTTGACCTTATGATTATTGCACCTTGTACCGGTAACACATTGTCAAAGCTGGCAAACGGCATTTCAGACACACCTGTTCTTATGGCAGCTAAGGCTCATCTTAGAAATAACCGTCCTCTGGTTATTTTTTTAAGTACAAATGACGCACTGGGAATGAATCTTAAGAATATTGGTATTCTATTAAATACCAAGAACATTTACTTTGTGCCATTTGGCCAGGATAACTATATATCTAAGCCCAATTCTATGATTGCGCATGTAGATTTAATTGAAGAAACCATTGAAAAAGCTCTTAGTGGAAGACAAATTCAGCCTGTTATTAAGAGTCCACATGTGACAATTATGTAAAAGGAGTTTTTTATGTGCGGTATTGCCGGTTTTTTTCAAACTAAACATGACGTGTTTAATGAGCATTCCTGTAGATTGCTTACAAATAAACTAACTAATATGAAAAAATCAATAAAACACCGTGGACCGGATGACGATGATATATATTTAGAAGGTTTTGCAGGTCTTGCCCACACCCGCCTTTCCATTAGGGATTTAAAAGGCGGGCATCAGCCTATGTCCTGTATGTATCGTAACCGGATTGCTACTATTGTATATAATGGGGAGCTTTACAATACTTCTGAGCTTACAGAAAAGTTAAAGGAGTACTCCGTCACTTTGAAAACAACCAGCGATACCGAAGTTATTTTGTACTGCTACCTTGTATTTGGTCATAGAATTTTCTCCCAGCTAAACGGGATTTTTTCCTTTGCAATATACGAAGATAACACATTAACTATTGTAAGAGATCATCTTGGAGTTAAACCTTTATTTTACCATTACGACTTTAATCAGTTTGTATTTTCATCAGAAATAAAGGGAATTTTTGCTTACGGAATTGGGCCGGAATTAAATAAGGAAAGCTGGTGCGAAATTATCGGCTTAGGTCCTGCCCATACTCCGGGAAATGGCGTTTTTGAAAACATAAAAGAACTTCTTCCGGGACATTTTATGGAAATCACCTGTGATTCCCATAAAAATATTTTGTGCCGTGACAAATGCTATTGGAAGCTTACATCTAAGC
>NZ_CAKVZL010000126.1:0-4464 GCF_934835595.1 Eubacterium sp. AF15-50 | reverse complement strand
TAAGCTACGCCAACTCAATTCCGCTTCGCTTCATTGACCTTTCGCTTCTCTTCCTTATAAGCTGCGCCAGCTCAATTTTGCTTCGCTCCATTGACCTTTCGCTTCTCTTCCTTATAAGCTGCGCCAGCTCAATTCCGCTTCGCTTCATTGACCTTTCGCTTCTCTTCCTTATAAGCTGCGCCAGCTCAATTCCGCTTCGCTTCATTTCGCTGCGGGGCATACGCCCCATAATAATAAAATTTTGTGCAAGGGTTTGTATGTAAACATCCAAACCCTTTTACAAATTTTATTATTGCGCAGCTTATTTATCACGCCATATGATTCTTCCTTTTGAAAGGTCATATGGAGACATTTCTATTGTTACTTTATCTCCAGGGAGTATTTTGATATAGTTCATTCTAAGCTTACCGCTGATATGTGCAAGCACTATATGTCCGTTTTCAAGCTCTACCCTGAACATCGCATTTGGCAATTTTTCTACAACTGTTCCTTCTATTTCAATTACATCTGCCTTTGACATGATTTCATTCCTCCACTTTTATAGTCTTTTACAGTGTTAATATTTCCGGCTCTCCCTTTGTTATAAGAACCGTGTTTTCATAATGTGCTGCCAATGATCCATCGTCTGTAACCACTGTCCAGTCATCATCCATAAATGCCACATCTGCTCTTCCCATATTAATCATAGGTTCAATACAAAGTGTCATTCCTGCCTGTAACTTCATTCCTCTTCTTCTTTGTCTGAAATTCGGAATCTGCGGATCTTCATGCATTTCTCTTCCAATGCCATGACCTACCAAATCCCTGACAACTCCATATCCGAATTTATCAACATAATCATTTATAGCTGCTGATATTTCGTATAAGTGGCATCCCTCTTTTGCAAACTTAATTCCCTCGAAAAAGCTTTGCTTTGTTACCTCTAACAATTGTTTTGCATCATTACTTATTTCCCCAACAGGCAATGTTCTTGCACAATCTGACTGGTAACCTTTATAGCTTAAGCAAAAATCAAGACTTACAATGTCGCCATTGTCCACAAAGTGATCTTTTCTAGGTATTCCATGAACGACTTCGTCATTTACTGATACACACAACGCTGCCGGAAATCCTTCATATCCTTTACATGTTGGAATACAGCCATAGCTTCTTATTAACTCTTCTCCAATTTTGTCAATTTGATAAGTACTCATGCCCGGCTTTATTTCTTTTGCCAGTTCCTCATGAACCTTGGCAATGTATTTGCCGGCCTGACGCATAAGTTCAATTTCTCTTTCTGATTTAATTGTAACTGCCATTTTTATGCTCCTAAAATATCAACAATTGCATTGAATACATCCTTCATGTCAACTGTTCCATCAACACTCTTTAAAATTCCCTGTTCATTATAGTAATCTATAAGTGGCTGTGTCTGATTGTGATATACTTCAAGTCTGTTTAATACTGTTTCAGGCTTATCATCATCTCTTACAATAAGCTCTTCTCCACACTTATCGCACACACCTTCAACCTTTGTCGGGCTGTATACTACATGATATGTTGCTCCACAGCCTACACATGCTCTTCTTCCACCCATTCTCTTTACAATGTTTTCATCCGGTACGTCAACATCTATTGCGAAGTCAACTTTTTCACCCTTAGCTTTTAATGCTGTATCAAGAGCTTCTGCCTGTGGAATTGTTCTTGGGAATCCGTCTAAAACATATCCGTTTTTGCAATCATCCTGTTTAAATCTATCCATAATTAAGTCTAATGTTAATTCATCAGGAACCAACTGTCCCTTATCCATATAAGACTTAGCTTTTTTTCCTAATTCTGTTCCATTTTTAATATTTGCTCTAAAAATATCTCCTGTTGAGATATGTGGAATGCTGTATTTTTCAGCAATCATCTTTGCCTGTGTTCCTTTTCCGGCTCCAGGTGCGCCTAACATAATAATTTTCATATTTTTTTCCTCACACAATAAACAATAGTAGTTTTAGGGGGCAGCATAAGCCGTCCCCTAAATTATCTGATATCTTCTAGAATATTCCTCTGACTGTACTGTAACTGCGTTCTGAAACCATTGACTTAATAGTCTGAAGTGTTTCAAGAATAACACCTACGATAATGATAATTGATGTACCGCCAAATCCAACTTTTGCTCCTGTTACACCTGAAGCAACGATTGGAATAACCGCTACAATAAGAAGTCCTACTGCACCGATTAAAATTATATAATTTAATATCTGTGTCAAATATTCAACTGTTGGCTTACCGCTTCTGATTCCCGGTATAAAACCACCTCTGTCATTAAGGTTTTTAGCAACCTCACGAGGGTTAAATGTTATTGATGTGTAGAAATATGCAAAGAAAATAATAAGTAATATATATACTACAAATCCTATAGAATATTTCATATTCGCTGGATTACACCAATATGACTGACTAAGATAATGAGCCCATTCCGGATCTTTTCCGAAGAACTGAGCAATTACAACAGGGAACTGTAATAATGATGATGCGAAGATAATTGGAATAACTCCGGCAGTGTTAACCTTAAGAGGTATATTGGACTGCTGTCCACCAACCTGTCTTCTTCCCTGTACTTTTTGTGACATCTGCACTGCAATTTTTCGTGTTGCCCCCTGAAGGATTACTACAAGAACGATAATTCCCACAACTACTCCGATAATAATCAAAGCTGAAAGGCCTCTCATTCCTGGAGATATACCATCTTTAGCAACAAAGTTTGTAAATAAGTTGGCAATATCACTTGGCATACCTGAAACGATATTAATTGTAAGTACAATAGAAATACCATTTCCTACACCCTTTTCTGTGATTTGTTCACCAATCCACATAAGAACTGCTGAACCGGCTGTCATTGCCAAAATTCCTGTTACGATTACTCCCCATTTTCTTATGGCATGCATATCACCATACTTAATAGCGTCTGTATCAAATATTCCCTGATTTGCAAATCCAATAATCATGGCAGTTGACTCGATTAATGCAAGAGCAACTGTTAAATATCGTGTAACTTCTGCTAATTTCTTTCTGCCTTCTTCTCCATCTTTCTGAAGTTCATCAAGTTTTGGAATGGCAATTGTTAATAACTGCACGATAATAGATGCAGTGATGTACGGTGTAATGCTCAAAGCAAACACCGACATCTTTTCCATTGATCCACCAGTGATGGCAGTAAAGAAACTAAAGTTTTCATTTGAGAAATTGCTCATAATATCTTTTATTGCATCACCGTTTACAAATGGAATAGGTATCTGACTACCTAATCTTACAACTATTAACATCAGAAATGTATAAAGTAATCTTTTTCTTATCTCTTTAACTTTTAATGCTTTCTTTAAGGTTTCTAACATATTAGATCACCTCACAAGTTCCACCTGCGGCTTCAATCTTTGACTTAGCACCTTCACTAAAAGCATCAACTTTTACTGTAAGTTTCTTAGTGATTTCACCATTACCAAGTATCTTAACACCGTCTCTAGGATTTTTGATTACCCCAGCCTCAAGTAATGTTTCTACAGTTACTACTGTATCATTGTCAAATCTTTCCAAAGCTGTAACATTAATTCCTACAATGTTCTTTGTATTAATATTTGTGAAGCCTCTCTTTGGGATTCTTCTGTATAATGGCATCTGACCACCTTCAAAACCTGGTCTAGGGCTTCCTGAACGTGCTTTCTGTCCTTTATGACCTTTACCGGCTGTCTTGCCATTTCCTGAACCATGTCCACGGCCTCTTCTGAAATTATCACTATGTTTTGAGCCCTCAGCAGGCTTTAAGTTTGATAAATCCATTGTCGCACCTCCTTATCTAATTAGATTAAATTTCTTCAACTTTAACTAAATGTCTAACCCTCTGAATCATACCTCTGACTGCAGCATTGTCAGGCATTTCGACTGTCTTGTTAAGCTTTGTAAGTCCTAAAGCTTCTGCAGTCTTCTTGTTTTTTGGAACTGCTCCAATTGTTGATTTTACTAAAGTAATTTTTAATTTATCTGCCATTTCTAATTACCTCCCTATTAGCCTAAAATCTCTTCAACAGATTTACCGCGAAGTGAAGCTACTTCTTCCGGAGTCTTTAATGCAGCTAATCCTTCAATTGTAGCAAGAACTACATTCTGCTTATTCTTTGAACCTAAAGACTTTGTACGGATATTTGTGATTCCGGCAAGTTCTGCAACACTACGTGCAGGACCTCCGGCGATAACACCAGTACCTTCCTTAGCTTTCTTAAGAAGTACTTCAGCACTTCCGAATTTTCCAATAACATCGTATGGAATACTGTTATTCTCATCTACAGGAACAGTAATAAGGTTCTTAATAGCATCTTCTTTACCTTTACGAATTGCTTCAGGAATTTCAGCTGCTTTTCCTAAACCTGCACCAACGTGTCCATGTTTATCACCAACTACTACTAAAGCTGCGAAACGCATATTACGTCCACCCTTTACTAC
>NZ_CAKVZL010000125.1:0-4565 GCF_934835595.1 Eubacterium sp. AF15-50 | reverse complement strand
GAACATATGTGTATGTCTGCACGAGGCATAAAAAAGCCCGGAAGCAAAACTGTCAGCTTTGCATTAAAAGGAAAATTCAAAGAGGATGATGCCTTAAGAAGAGATGTTACTTTACTGATAAATAAATAGGAGAGACGCGAACAATGAAAATAGGAAAATATGAATTTGATTTAGATAAAGAGCCGGTAATAATGGGAATTTTAAATGTAACACCGGATTCATTTTCTGATGGTGGAAAATGGAACAGCTTGGACAAGGCTTTAGAGCATACCCGGCAGATGATTGATGATGGGGCAAAAATAATCGATATAGGGGGAGAGTCCACAAGACCGGGCTACACTCTTATAAGTGATGAAGAAGAAATAAGCAGAGTTGTGCCTGTAATAGAGGCTGTAAAGGAAAGATTTGATGTGGCAGTTTCCCTTGACACATACAAAACAGGAGTGGCACGGGAAGGAATTAAAGCAGGAGCAGATATGATAAATGATGTCTGGGGCTTTAAATGGGGCAAAAAGGATATGGCTGACCTTGTTGCGGAAACTAAGGTGGCAGCCTGTGTAATGCATAATAGAGATAATACAAATTATAATAACTTTGTGGAAGATGTTTTAAATGATTTAAGAGAGTCTTTGGAAATTGCCCACAAGGCCGGGGTAAAAGATTCACAGATAGTGCTTGATCCGGGAGTTGGATTTGGAAAGGATTATCCCCAGAATCTTATGGTTATTAATGAAGTTAACCGTTTAAAGGAACTGGGACTTCCGGTGCTCCTTGGAACTTCAAGAAAATCAGTTATAGGGCTTACCCTTGATGTGGACAGAGATGACAGAATGGCAGGAACAGTAGCCACAACAGTTATGGGTTATGAAAGAGGATGCACCATTTTCAGGGTTCATGATGTTAAGGAAAATTATCAGGCTCTTATGATGGCAAAAGCCATAAAAAATGTAAAATAAAGGATATAATATGGATTGTATAAAAATCAGACAGTTAGAGGTATTTGCTTACCATGGCTGTAATGAAGAAGAAAAAATAAACGGACAGAAGTTTTATGTGGATGCGGATTTGTTTACTGATGTAAGAACTCCCGGAATGAGTGATGATTTGGAGGAAACAGTAAATTACTCTAAGGCATGTAAGTTTATTAATAAGTTTATGACGGAAAACAGATTTGATTTAATTGAAGCTGTTGCAGAACAGACAGCAAGAGGGCTTTTAAAGGAATTTCCTAAGATTAAGGAAGTGGAGCTTACCATAAATAAGCCTAATGCACCTATAAAGCTGCCTTTTGGCAATGTGGCTGTTACAGTCAGAAGAAAGTGGAGCAGAGCATATTTAAGCATTGGCTCTAATATGGGAGATAAGGAAGAATACCTTAATCAGGCAATAGAAGGTCTTTATGATGATGAAAACTGTAGGGTCAGCATAGTATCAAAGTTTATTGAAACAGAGCCATATGGACCAGTGGAGCAGGATAATTTCTTAAATGGATGTGTAGAAATTGAGACATTGTACTCTCCGAAAGAATTATTGAGGAAGGTTAATATAATTGAGTTAGAAGCCGGAAGAACAAGGGAGATTCATTGGGGACCAAGAACTCTTGATATTGATATTATTTTGTTTGATAATGAAATTGTTAATTTACCGGATTTGAAAATTCCACATATTGAGATGCATAAGAGATTATTTGTGTTAGAACCTTTAAATCAGATAGCACCATATGCCGTTCATCCGATTTTTAACAAGACGGTTTCACAATTGTTAGAGGATTTACAGCCACAAAATAAGTGTAGTGGATGTGGCGGATGTAGTTTTAGGCAGCAGAATGATTAGCCGGGATAGTTAAGTGTTCTGATTGGTATAAAAAGTTCAAAGATAGATTACGTTAAGAAATATTTTTCATTATGAAAGGAACAAAATGAGAGATTTACAGGACAGCAGAAAAGAGATAGACATTATTGATGAACAGATTATAAGGCTTTTTGAGAAAAGAATGGATATATGTAAGGATGTGGCAGCATATAAGCTTCACACGGGAAAGCCGGTTTTAGACAGAAAGAGAGAGTTAGATAAGTTAAAAACTTTAAAGGCTCAGGCAAGTAATAAATTTTACGGACATGGTGTGGAAGAACTTTTTGAGCAGATTATGTCCATGAGCAGAAAAATGCAGTATAAGTTACTTACGGAAGAAGGGGTAAACAGCGATATTGGCTTTGATATTGTGGATGATTTGCCAAAGGAAGATGTTACGGTAGCTTATCAGGGAATACCGGGAGCGTACAGCCAGCAGGCTGCTACGGAATATTTTGGTGATAAGTCAAGTTATGTTAACGTGTCGACTTTCAGAGAGGCTATGAAATATGTAAGAGATGGCAAGGCTGATTATGCCGTGCTTCCTTTTGAAAATTCATCAGCAGGAATTGTTACGGATGTTTACGACTTGTTAGTAGAATTTCATAATTATATTGTGGATACCTTTGATGTTAAAATTGAGCATTGTCTTTGTGGTATAAAAGGTTCTAAAATTGAGGATATTAAGGATGTTTATTCTCATCCCCAGGCTTTTATGCAAAGTAACGCATTTATCGAAGAACATGGCTGGGGAAAGGTTAATCTGGCTAACACTGCAATAAGTGCCAGATATATTTCAGAGCAGTCTGACAAATCAAGAGGCTGTATAGCCAGTGCTAATGCAGCAAAAATATACGGACTTGATATTTTACATAAAGGAATTAACTTCAATGCAACTAATACAACAAAGTTTATAATTATCAGCAGGAATAAAATTGCGAGACGTAATGCTGACCTTATTTGTATTAGCTTTGAAATGCCTCACGAAAGTGGTACATTGTATCAGATGTTGTCTCACATTATTTACAATGATCTTAACATGACAAGAATCGAGTCAAGACCTGTTCCGGAGAAAAAATGGGAATATCGGTTTTATGTTGAGTTTGAAGGAAAATCCACACAGGCAGGTGCCATAAATGCCCTTAGCGGAATTAATGCAGAATCAATTAACATGCGAATCCTTGGAAATTATTAAAGAATAACTATGTTGTGTGGGGAGCGATTGCAGGAAAAGAGGACTGTGTATATTGGAAAAACAGGCTGGATATTAGTAAGGATGTAGAAGAAATAAGATATTGGAAATAAAATATCAGAAATAAAATATCGGAAATTTAAAGATAGGCGGTTGGATGGCTTCAATAGAGAAATCCAACTGCTTATTTTTGCGGTGGAATTGATTGTGAATATTATGGGGTATTATAATTGAGCGTGAAAAATTGAAAAGTACATTAAATTTGAAAATATATCAAATATTTCATGTAAATGTTTTGACATTACGAGCTTGAAAAGTGCTTGTGTAGAGAAAAAATACATAAAATTTGAAAATATAACATATATTTCTTGTAAATTCAGGAGTTTCATAAGATTTGAGGTTGGTTCAGAAGAGAAAAATGCATTGAAAATCACAAAAACAACAAATATTCTTGTAAAATTTGAATTCTCACTTGGGGTATTTTTAGGGATTTAATAACTGTTATATTGTGTTATAAAAATCTCGTTAAACCCTTGAAAACACTAAAGTTTTCGCGGGTGTCCTCTCCGTCACATCTTGTATCGTGTTATATTGTTCTATCCTTGTTTACGAATCCTCATAAGGGAAATATAATCCGGTAACAACTTATAACAAATTATGAAAATGGCAGTTGGGACCGGAAGAAATGCTTATAATACATTTTCAAGAAGGGATTGATGCGGAGGATAGTCTCAAAGTTTGGTAAATATTAAAATTTGCACAAATCGAACGATTTTGTTGATAAAATCGTTCGATTTGTGTATAATATAACTGAAAAGAGAGATTCTATTTTTTAGACGATAAATAATTATTCTTTAAGAAAGGGGATGATGATATGTCTATTACTGCAACTGAATTAAAAACTAATCTTGGTAAATACCTTATGCTTGCAGAAACAGAGGATATTTATATTACCCGTAACGGAAAAGTTGTTGCAAAATTGTCTAATCCATATCAGGACAGAGTAGATGTTGCTAAGTCATTGTTTGGTGTTCTTCCAAATGATATGACTCTGGAAGAAGCACGGGAAGAAAGGTTGAATACGATATGAGAGTTTTAGTTGATACTTGTGTTATCATCGATGCATTACAGTCTCGTGCTCCATTTTCAGAAGTAGCGCAAAAACTCTTTATATATTCTGCAAATAAGCAATTTGAGGGTTATATTACAGCAAAGTCAGTTACAGATATCTATTATCTGACACACCGTTTAACACATAGCGATGTAGAAACACGAAAGATTTTGAGCAAGCTTTTTACTTTATTTCATTTGTTGGATACCACTTCTTTAGATTGCCGGAAAGCAATATCTTCTGAAATTGGTGATTATGAAGATGCTATTATGGTGGAAACAGCAATTCGTTCAGAAATGGATTGTATAGTAACCAGAAATGTAAAAGATTATATGAAATCTTCTGTTAAGGTGTGTGAACCTTCTGCATTATTAAAGCTATTAGAGGAAGAAAACGAAACTGAATAAAAAC
>NZ_CAKVZL010000124.1:0-4939 GCF_934835595.1 Eubacterium sp. AF15-50 | reverse complement strand
GGTAAAAACGATGCATCAGGTTATAGTAGCATGCAGAATGCATACAACAGCACATCAAAAAGCAGTGCAACAGATAGTGCATCAAAAAGCAGTGCAACAGATAGCACATCAAAAAACAGTGCAACAGATACCACATCAAAAAGCAGTGCAACAGATAGCACATCAAAAAATAAGGCAACAGATGGTACTTCTAAAAACAAGGCAGCATATAATACATCAAAGAATAAAGCAACAGATAGTACTTCTAAAAACAAATCAACAGACTGTACAGATTGCAGATAGTTAAGGTTAAGACCCTATAGCAGTAAGTGGCTATAGGGTTTTAACATATTGTAATAAGATGAATAAACTAAAAGAAAAAAGTGATGGTAACCAATGAACAGATTTGACTTAGTTTCCATTGATACTGCAAGAAAAAGGGCTATGGAAAAAGGATATATAGTGGTGGATTTAAGAAGCAGAAGTGAATTTGACAAAGGACATATTGAGAATGCAATAAATATTCCAGAGGGTGATATTAGAAAAATCGACAGTTTCGGTAGAAAAGGAGACATATGGATTTTGTACTGTAGAAGAGGCAGTTTAAGTTTCAGACTTGCCAGTGAAATGGCAAACCAGGGATATAAGGTTATGGCAGTGGTAGGCGGATATAGAATGTAGTTGACATTGTTTTTTTATCAGATTATCATTAAGTAGATAAAAATAAGGATTTTGGTGAATTTTATATGGATAAATTACATTTAATCGTTCCATGTCATTTTGGAGTGGAATCGGTTTTAAAGAGAGAAATTATAGATTTAGGATACGAAATAGAGAGGGTTGAAGATGGAAGAATCACTTTTTCGGGAAATTTATTGGCAATATGCAGGGCTAACGTATTTCTAAGAACTGCTGAACGTGTAATGATTCAGGTTGGAAGAGTAAAGGCTCAGACATACGACGAGCTTTTTGAGGCAGTTAAGGCATTAAAATGGAGTGATTTTATACCGGAAAACGGAAAATTCTGGGTAAAAAAAGCCAGTTCTGTTAAAAGTAAATTATTTAGTCCCTCAGATATACAAAGAATAGTAAAAAAGGCAATTGTGGAGAATCTGAAACAGGAATATGGTGTAAGCTGGTTTAGTGAAGATGGGGCAAGTTATCCTATCAGAGTGTTTTTTTATAAGGATGAGGCAGTTATTGCATTGGATACATCAGGAGAATCACTTCACAAAAGAGGATACAGATATTATACCTCAAAGGCACCTATTTCCGAAACATTGGCGGCAGCACTGATTATGCTTACTCCATGGAATAAGGATAGAATTTTGGTGGATCCTTTCTGCGGATGTGGAACATTTCCTATTGAGGCGGCTATGATAGCAGCTAATATTGCACCGGGAATGAACAGGGAGTTTACCGGGAAAACATGGACTAATTTTATAGATAAAAAGTTATGGTATCAGGCTGTTAATGAGGCAAATGATAAAATAAATGATGATATAGAAACAGATATACAGGGATATGATATTGATGGGGAGATGATTGAATATTCCAGAAAAAATGCTATAAATGCAGGAGTGGAACATTTAATTCATTTTCAGGAACGTCCTGTTTCAGGATTAAGCCATAGGAAAAAATATGGATTTATAATTACAAATCCCCCTTATGGCGAAAGATTAGAGGAACAGAAAAGTTTACAGAAGATTTATACAACTTTAGGAGAAAAGTACAAAGCTTTGGATTCATGGTCGGCATTTATCATTTCATCTTATGAAAATGTAGAAAAAGATATGGGAATAAAAGCAACGAAAAACCGTAAAATATATAACGGAATGATTAAGACATATTATTATCAGTTTATGGGACCGAAGCCTCCTAAAAACAAAAATAAATAGAGGTTGTTAATGAAAAAAAAGAGAATACTTGTAGTATATATTCCACTTATTGCAATTTTAGTGGTTATAATTGCAGGTTTTTCCTACTCAAAACAAAGTGTACAAAAAAGTATTTCTTTTGATGGGGAAAAGACACAGGCACCGATTTTAGATACATGGAATCGGATTATGGCTAAAAGTGCAAATAAGGATGAAATAAATGTTATAGTTGATAAAAAAGAAGTTAAATATGTAAATAAAAGGGCGTACATGAGTGGTAATATGAATCTTATGATACCACTTGATATAGTTATAGAAACATTTAATTGCGCTGCAAATGTGTATGGTGGCGAAAAAATTGTTATCGAAAAAGGAAGCAGTATAGTAGCACTTTATTTAAATACCAAAAAAATGATTTTCAATGATAATGAATATAGTTTGGATGATAAACCGGTTACTAAAGATGGAACAATTTTTGTGCCGGCAAATATATTTGCAAAGTGTTTTGCCTATGATTATAATTGGAACAGCAAAAGTAATACAGCTTCATTTACAGGCAAAAAAGGCACTAAATCTTATTTGCCAAAGCGTTACAGCTATTTAGATAAAAAAAGAGCTGTGCCGGCAAAAAATCAGGGAAATTATGGTACATGCTGGGCCTTTGCCACACTGACGGCAATTGAAACATCACTTATGCCGGAAGAGCAATATGATTTTTCAGAGAATAACCTTGCCAGAAGTAATGATATGTCAGGAGAAATCCAGGATGGTGGCGATTATATTATGTCAATGGCATATCTTATGGCATGGAAAGGACCGGTGTTAGAACAGGATGACCCTTATGGAACTCAGGAAAAAACTACCGGTTTAAAGGCAAAAAAACATATTCAGGAAGCACAGATTTTACCGGAAAAGGACTATGACCAGATTAAGGAAATGGTGTATAAATATGGCGGAGTAGAAAGCTCCATGTATATGTCCCTTAATAATTCCAAATCAAAATCAGTTTATTATAACGAAAGTGAGTATGCTTATTGCTATAAAGGAAAAAAGAAGCCTAATCATGATGTAGTTATAATCGGATGGGATGATAATTATTCAAAAGAGCTGTTTAACGACCAGAGTATTCCGGGAGATGGTGCATTTATATGCATGAACAGCTGGGGGGAAGATTTTGGATATAAGGGAACATTTTATGTTTCATATTACGATGACAGAATAGGAACAAGTAATGTTTGTTATACAGGCATAGAAAATACAGACAATTATGATAATATATATCAAAGTGATATTTGCGGATGGACAGGCTCCATGGGATTTGAGGGCAGTAGTACAGTGTATTTTGCCAACGTATACAATCCTTCTGAAAACGGGAAGCTTCAGGCGGTGGGATTTTATGCAGTGACCCCCGGAGTGAAGTATGAGGTATTTGTGGACAGCAAATTTGAAGGAGAAAATTCCTTAAGTGAGAGAACCCATACAGCAGCAAGTGGAACTTTGAAAAATAAAGGATATTATACAATAAAATTAGATAAGCCTTATAGTGTAAAGCAGGGACAAAAATTCAGTGTAACAGTGAAAATAACTAGCGGGAAGGACAAAAAAATCTTTAAGCTGATTCCTGTTGAAATGAATGGAAGTGATGACAGTTATAATGTGGATTTAACGGATGGAGAAGGATATTTCAGCTCTACGGGAAACAGATGGCAGTCTTCGGAAAAACATGATTGCAATATTTGTTTAAAGGCATATACAGACAAAAAATAAAGGAGAACAAACCAATGAAGAAGGTAATATTTGCAACAACAAACAAAAATAAGGTTCGTGAAGTCAATATGATGATGAAGGATTTTGACGTGGAACTTCAAACTATGGGAGAGGCAGGCATTAACATTGATATTGTGGAAGATGGAAAAACCTTTGAAGAAAATGCCATTATTAAGGCAAAAACCATAATGGAAATAACAGGAGAAATAGCTATAGCTGATGATTCTGGTTTGGAAGTGGATTATTTAGATGGAGCACCGGGAATATATTCTGCAAGATTTTTAGGAGAAGATACATCTTACGATATAAAGAATAACTATATAATTGATAAACTAAAGGATGCCAAGGGAAAAGAAAGAAGTGCAAGATTCGTTTGTGCAATGGCAGTGGCTTTCCCAAATGGAAAAATTAAGACATGTAAAGGAACTATTGAGGGGCTTATTGCATATGAACAAAAAGGAACTAACGGTTTTGGTTATGATCCTATAGTTTATGTGCCGGAATATGAGATGACAACCGGTGAAATGGCTCCTGAATTAAAAAACAGCATAAGCCATAGGGGTAAGGCATTAGAACAAATGAAGGAAATCCTGAAAGCCGGATTGGAGGAAGAATGTTAAAAGCTATAATTATAAGTGATTCTCATGGAGATTTAAAAAATGTGAGAAAAATTGCCGAAAAAGAGCATAATATTGATTTGGTGATACATTTAGGTGACCTTTTGGGTCAGGACGAACAATTGGCGGAAATTTTTAACTGTGAAATAAAAAAAGTTAAGGGAAACTGTGATTATTATTCTAATAATCCGGTTTCTGATGTGGTGGAATTTGGTGGAAACAGGATTTTTATAACTCACGGACATAATTACGGAGTGGATTTCGGGCTGGATGGTTTAAGTTATGCAGCAGAGGAAAATAAATGTAATATAGCACTTTACGGGCATACTCATGTACCGGATAGCTCTATAAGGGGGAAAATAATCATTGTAAATCCCGGAAGTGTATCAAGACCAAGACAGTTAGGTGGAAGACCTACATATGGGGTTATGAAGGTAAATGGAGAGGGAAAAGCAGATATCAGAATAGAGTACGTTTAGCCCTATTTTAAAAGGGATTTCGGGGTATGAAAAAAAATTGTAAAAAAAAATAAAAAAAACGCTTGACAATTTTAAGGGTTTCCCATATAATTACTCTTGCGCTGTGAAAAATAAGTAACGCGAACACGGGGTGTGGCTCAGCTTGGCTAGAGCGCCTGATTTGGGATCAGGAGGTCGCAGGTTCGAATCCTGTCACCCCGACTGTGTGCGGGTGTAGTTC
>NZ_CAKVZL010000123.1:0-5039 GCF_934835595.1 Eubacterium sp. AF15-50 | reverse complement strand
CTGCAAGATTAGGTGTCCCCGGTATTCCTCCCGGAAGGAAAATGCAATCTCCTTTTTCAAAATCTATCTCGTTAATGTTTTTGTCAGCAAAAAGTTTAATCTTATGGGAGCTTTCCACTAACAAATCATCCTTAACGGAAACCGTAACAACATTTAATTTCTTTGTTCTTCTTAACAAATCAATTACCATCAAAGCTTCCACTTCTTCCATTCCATCTGCCAAAAATGCATATACTGTCTTCATTATCCACTATTCCTCCTAACATATGAATTCAAAAACAAGTATAACATACACCTGCCGTGTGTCAAAGTTATAAAGAATTTTTAACAAATTTATTATTTGCCGTAAGGTTTATTAACTTTTGTGTTACAATATCAGTATACAAATTAGTACAAGGAGGTCTTTATTTATGAAGCCAATGGAAATTGAGAGAAAATATCTTCCCCTTGATTTGCCCGCAAATTTAAACGACTACAAATGTCATAAAATAGAACAGGCATATTTAAATACTGCCCCTGTAGTCCGCATCAGGAAGCAGGATGATGAGTACTTTCTAACTTATAAAGGCGGTGGCATGATGGCAAGGGAAGAATATAATCTTCCTTTAAATGAAAAGAGTTATTACCACCTCCGGGAAAAAGCCGATGGCAATATCATAACTAAAACACGATTTCTTATACCTTTAGAAGACGGTCACACTGCTGAACTTGATATATTTGAGGGGAAATTTGCAGGTATGCTGCTAGTTGAGGTTGAGTTTAGTTCCATTGAAGATGCTAACTCCTTTGTTCCTCCTAAATGGTTTGGAAAAGATGTGACAAATGACGGACACTATCACAATAGCTATCTTTCAAAAATATAAGCGGCAGGGAATTAAATTCCCCACCGCTTATTTATTTCCAAAATACCACCATTTCTTCTATTCTGTAAAAAATTTCCGGCACCTTCCTGCTTATACTACTCCATGTCGGTGAAATACATAAAAGTACATTTATCATAACTGTTGCCACTGTCAATATTCCAACAAGAACTAAAATATACTTTGTAATTTTTCTGTTTCTTCCCCTGTCATACATGTCAAACACAATGTAAATAACAGGAATAAAGAATAACCATGCAAAGTCAACGGAATATCTCAGGGATGTTCCGCCCATTGCTGTGGTAACATAACACATTAAAATTCCCACAATCACTGATAACATAACAAAAGCTTTATGTCCCATATCCTTTATTCCACGCTTCATGGACCATCCAAGAAGAATAACTGTCCACATTATAGGTTGAGCAAGAACTCCCATATAGCTCATTCCGTAATAATATCCCAAATAATTGCTGCTTTCTGATACTGCATTTACATAAGGGAACGTTGCACTGATAGTAGGTGGAATAAGTAATGCCCTTGCAATCATTAACGGAATCTTTCCAAAATCCGTCATGCCATAATATCCCGTGTCAAAAACCGTAAGCTGATACTTTGCTCCAAACTCAAAAGGCGAATCAAATCTTATGTAGTTGTAATACATAAGTCCCAAACCTACAACAACATAAGGTACAATAATGGCTAATATGGCTGTTATATTGCTTTTTGAGAAAACACAGCTTAAATATGTCTTTATCTTATTATTTCCACTTGCAACATATCCGCCTTTTTTAGCAAGCCCATTTAACATAAGACATGCTGCCACAAAACTTACAAGAATAAAATTAGGTCTGCATCCAACTGACAACGCCATAAAAGCTGCCCCTGCGCAAAGGCTTCCCACTGTCATTTTTTTGTTATCAAAAGCCCTCACTATAAAATTAAGTCCTGCCAATGCACAAGCTAACGCCGAGGCAGCTGCTATTTCATAGAATTTACTTCCGTTTATACAAAACAGAACCATTGACACATTTGTAAAACCTAGTATTGCAGCCATAACCACCCACAGGTTAAGTCTTTTTTTGTACTGACTTGCTATGGCATAAACTAACGCCGCCATAAGCATTTCTATAATCACTACTAGCAAAAGTGCTAAAATTTTTGTTTTAAGCATATGCCCTGTTACCAGATAATAGGGAAGGTAGAACACAAGTGCAGGCACTATTCCAAAGTAGCAATAATATTTTCCGTTATAAAATGCCCTGTCCCACTTATATGTTAATCCATCACGCTGACTACAGTCATAAGGATTTTGGAGTTTTTGTAGTTCCTTAATGTCCCGCATTTCCTGAATCTCCGTTTCCGGATTAAGACTATTAAGGTCAACCTTTCCTTTAGTTATTGCCAATGTAAGTTCCTGATACGGGTCCTGTGTATCCTGAAAATTAATACTCTGGATTTTTCCATTTTCGTTAAACTGTAAATTCCCGGCAATTGACAAAAATACCGTAAATACAATTTCCACTACAACCAGTCCCATAATTGCAGCAAACTGTCGGTTTGAATTTCTGTTAAACTGCAAACATCCTTTTCCTCTTGTAAAATATATTACAAATCCCATAAAGCATATTGCAGCAACCAAAAGTACCCTGAAAATATCAAATGAAAATTTTGCCGGGTAATTCAATTTAACCTGAATTGAATTTATTTCACTGTTTAAATCTGTCTTTAATTCAATTTTCAGATTACGACACTTTCCGGCAAAATGAGGGTGCATATGTCCCGTGGATTTCATTGACGGCACAATTACACTTTCATCACCACTTTCAGTATATTTATTTACAGCTTCATCAGAATAGTAAACCTTACATTCTATTGCCCTGTCGTTAGAATCCGGTATAACGTCTATATTATTTACTTTAGCATCAACGCCCTGCATTTCCAATGTGTATATATTTTTTTCAGTGGATGCAGATTTGGTAATGCTTCCGTATAACTCAGGGCTTAAATACCCATCTGACTTTACCTCAGAAGTCTTAATATCCGCAGACACGGTCATTTTATCACTTCTGGTATTTTCAAAACTATTAAAGTTAAAAGTAAATACTTCCAACACTAAAGCAATTAAAACCGCTATTATAGCTGAACAAATATATTTGTTATAGGACAAATATATTTTCTTTTTAAAGAATAATGTAAGTAAAATTATTGGAACCACTATTCCCACTACAAACATAAGATACTGCATCTTTACCTCCTACTGCTCCTTTGTTTCATGGTACTCTTTATCTGTGTTTACATTCCATACATTTGTTTTATCATGTATGCCATTAATAATATCCTTAACCGCCTCAAAGGAAGTAACCATAGAATGATCCATGTTGTTGTATCTGTGCTGTCCGTTTCTTCCTACGCAGAATAAATTATCAAAAGTATTTAAATAATCAATTATCTTATCCATGTTATCATATCCGTCAAAATATGCAGGATATGCCTTCTGTATGCGCTCTCTGTGAGAATCAATAACGTCATTTCTGTCAATTACGTCCATTGAAACCAATTCATTAATTGCCATGTTAATGCATTCCTCGTCACTCATGTTCCAGAATTCATCCCCTTCTCTGCAAAAATACTCAAGACCAATCCATACGTTTTCGTCAGGCTTTTCTACCATATATGGTGACCAGTTATTAAAAATCTGTATTCTTCCAAGCTTTACCCCTGTGTCCTGAACATATATCCAACAGTCCGGCACAATGTTGTTTAATGTTTTAATCTTTGTTTCATTCTTAAGATTTAATTTGTTAAGCAAAAGACCTACAGTTACAAAGTCCCTAAAAGGAAGGTCTGCTGCTGATGTTGCAACAATATCCGGAATATCGCTTCCTTTAATTCCTGCAATTAAATCATTAACAGGCATAGAAGACATAAATATGTCTCCCTCATAAACCTTCTCCTGTCCATTTTCTAAACAAACAACGTTTTTTATTTTTCCATTTTCAGTGTTTAAATACTTAACTTCACTATTTTTTACAATAGTTCCACCCATTTTTACAATGTCATCTGCCACAGCCTCCCAAAGCTGTCCCGGTCCGAATTTAGGATAAACATACTCCTCAATCAGTGATGTTTCCACTTCTCCGTCATTTTTCTTTGGAAGAATTTTCTTAAATACATCCTTAATAACGGCTGTTATGGATAGTCCCTTTACACGCTGTGCTCCCCAGTCAGCTGATATTTCCCTTGGATGTCTTCCCCATAATTTTTCTGTGTACCCTTCAAAAAACATTGAATATAACACACGTCCAAATCTGTTTATATAGAAATTCTCCAAATTATCTTCCGGTAGTTTTCTAAATACTGAATGAAGGTAGCTAAAACCTGCCTTAATTGTAGTCCCAAATCCCATGTTCTTTAAGGTACTCCATTTTAAAGAAATCGGATAGTCAAAGAAATGCTTTGAATAATAAATTCTTGACACTCTGTTTCTTACAAGCATTACCCTGTCTTCTTTTTCAGGATCAGGTCCCTTGTCAGCTAAAGTTTTCTCTCTGCCTAACACCTTATCATCAAATGACGGTGCTCCCTGAGTAGGCATTATGTTCTGCCACCACTCATTTACCCTATCGTCCTTCGAGAAAAATCTATGTCCCCCTATATCCATTCGGTTGCCCTTATAACGTACAGTCTGGGATATTCCACCTATTCTATCGCTTTTTTCTAATATAACAACCTCATATCCACCTTTTTTCAGTAGTTCATAACCAGCTGTAAGGCCTGCCGGTCCCGCCCCAATAATCACAATCCTCTTCATTTTTTCTCCCTTGTTTCTCTTTCAAATTTCAGATTTCCATTATAGCAAATAAATTATGTCGATAAAAGAGGTATAATAAACAAAAAAGTTATCCCTTTTTGAACTATATTTCATAAAGAGACAACTACTTTTTAATTTTAAATGCGGGTGACAGGACTTGAACCTGCACGGTTGCCCACTAGAACCTAAATCTAGCGCGTCTGCCAATTCCGCCACACCCGCAGCTATTTAATTTTCCGCTTTTATACAAACACTTACCATATGTTTGCCTTAGCAATAAAAAAGTGTAGGCACGAACCTACACTTAGTGAGCCACTGGGGAATCGAACCCCAGACAACTTGATTAAAAGTCAAGTGCTCTACCA
>NZ_CAKVZL010000122.1:0-5102 GCF_934835595.1 Eubacterium sp. AF15-50 | reverse complement strand
ATTCTTGATACCACCGTAAAAGCCGTGGTAAAATCTGCTCCATAGCTGTTTACAATTGCCTGTAAAACAATTAATGAAAAAGCAATAAGTGCATTTTGCAATGCTACCGGAATGCCCAGTCTCATGCTTTTTCTAATTATCATATTATTGATTTTGAAATTTTCTCTTTTAATTCTAAAATATGAATTACTTTTATAAGCATATATTATACATGTTATTGCTGAAATAAACTGCGAAAACGCTGTGGCAACACCTGCTCCCACTACTCCCCAGTTAAACACCAGCACAAAAATAAGATCTAATATAACATTAAGAATGCTGGCAAATATCAAAAAGATCAAAGGTGTCTTGCTGTCTCCCAATGCTCTTAAAATACCTGATACACCATTGTATAATCCCATACATATAATACCAATTGATGTAACTTTAAGATACGCCACTGCATCCTCTAAAATAACTGCATCTGTCTGTAAAAGTATAAGAATAGGTCTTGCTGCAAAGTATCCCGCAATAGCCATTATGGCAGAGCATGCAATTATAATTATGGTAGCATTTCCAATGGTGTCTTTAACATTTTTTTCATCATTGGCACCAAAATACTGGGAAACAATGATTCCAATTCCCACGGAAAGACCACCTACAAGTGAAAAGAAAAAAAACTGCAATGATGCTGTAGTTCCAATGGCTCCAAGGGCATTTGCACTTACAAACCGTCCAACTATTACGGAATCCACCATATTGTACAGTTGTTGAAACACATTACCTATTAACAGTGGTATTGCAAATGCTAAAAGCAACTTGTATGTTGTTCCTACTGTCATATCTTTTACATATTTATTCTGATTATCCATTTTAGTCTCCAATCCTTAATTAAATAATGTAAAATCCAATTACTCCACTTAATATTCCAATAATAGCTCCGACAATTACATCTTTTGGAAAATGTACTCCTGCTATTACTCTCATAAAACACATTAAAAAGCTGTCAGCCAAAATAAGAATTCCCAAATGAACACTTATATAAAGTGCTGACATACCTATAACAAATGCTGAAAAAACATGACGGCTCGGCATTGACTGCCCCGTCTTTTCTTTTTTTACAACAGGCTTAAATTCATACAAAGTATAAGGTCTTGGTGCGTCCACAACATACCTGAAAATACTAACCAATATAAAAGATATGCCTGTTACTAAAACTATTCTTATTACCCTTTCATCCCTGTTTACTGCAAGAAATATAAGCATAACAAAATATGCCATATATACTACTCCCGTAATAATATTATTGGCATATTTTACTATACTTTCTCCATGTGGATATTTTCTTACAAATTCTGAAATCTTTATGTAAGTTTCCTGTTTCATTACCTACTGCTTTCTTGCTATTCTATATTCATCACCATATGAGAAATATGGACAGCTGGAGTTTTTAAACTGAAGTAATCTGGCTAAATCATCTTCATCCATGTTTACCACACACCCATATTCCTCATATTCTTCATCATAAACATAATTACTGCAAAATTCGCAACTATTTTGTTCACTCATTATTTCACCTACTTCTGATAGCTTTCTGCTAATTTCTTAAATGCTGGCAATGCATCCTCAATCTGTTTTGTCTGAACACAGTAAGAAATTCTTACATATCCCGGTGTTCCAAAGCTGTCAGCAGGAACTAACAAAAGTTCATGCTCTTTTGCCTTTTCGCAGAATTCATGGGCATCATCTCCCATTGCCTTTACAAAAAGATAAAATGCTCCATCAGGATATACACATTCATATCCCATTTCCGTAAGGTTGTTGTAAAGTAAATCCCTGTTTACCTTATAAATTGAAATATCCGCTGTATCATCAATACACTTTTCAATAACTCTCTGATACATACTTGATGCACATACATATCCAAGGGCACGTCCTGCACCACAAACTGCTGCATAGGCATCTCCTGCATCTTTCATCTTTGGAGAAACAACAATGTATCCTATACGTTCTCCCGGAAGGGATAAAGCCTTGCTGTATGAATAACATACAAAAGTATCATCATAGTAATTAATAAGATATGGAACCTCTATATCATCATAAACCAATTCTCTGTATGGCTCGTCCGTTACAAGAAAAATAGGATGTCCATATTCCTTTTCCTTCTTTCTTAACAAATCGCACATTTTTTCAATTGTTTCTACTGAATAAACAACACCTGAAGGATTGTTAGGAGAATTTATTACAACTGCTTTTGTTTTCTCATTAATTGCAGCCTCAAATCCTTTCATATCTACCTGAAATGTTTTATCTTCAGATTTAACAGCCACAAGCTTTGCCCCTGTTCTCTCTAAAAATACCCCATATTCCGGGAAATAAGGTGTAAACACTATACACTCATCCTCTTTTTGCATTATGGCATTAAATACAATGGTAAGAGATGATGCTGCACCACAGGTCATATAAATGTTATCCGGTGTAATCTCTGTATTAAATCTGTTATTAATGTAATTTGCAATTGTAGTTCTGACCTTTGCATCTCCCTGAGCTGATGTATAGCCGTGAAGTGCCACTGAATCAAAATTGTTTACAAGGTCAATTATGGCATCATCAACTGATTTAGGCGCAGGAACACTTGGATTTCCTATACTGAAATCAAAAACATTTTCAGCCCCTATTTCTGCCTTTCTCTTATTTCCATATTCAAAAATTTCCCTTATTTCTGAACGTACCTTTCCTAATTTAACTAATGATTCTGTATACATTTTATATCCTCCTGTCACTTTATCTCATTCTGATTTTGAAATCTCTTTCGCTTTCTCTCTTAATGTCTCTCTTTGCAATATCCTGTCGCTTATCATAGAGTTTCTTACCTCTTGCAAGACCTATCTCCACCTTCACCAGACTTCCCTTAAAGTAAACCCTAAGCGGAACCAGTGTTAGTCCCTTTTCATTTAACTTTCCTACAAGCTTATTTATCTCATATTTGTGAAGCATTAATTTCTTAGGTCTTAAAGGATCCTTGTTAAAAATATTGCCTTTTTCATATGGATTAATATGCATTCCATATATAATAACTTCTCCGTTATCCACTCTCACAAAGGATTCCTTAATACTGCAATGTCCTGCACGCAGGGACTTAACCTCAGTGCCATGCAACACAATTCCCGCTTCATAAGTATCCTCAATAAAATAATCATGTCTTGCCTTTTTGTTAGTAGCAATTAACTTTTCAGAAATTTTTGCCATGTTTTTCCCCTCCTTCCATATTTATACCATACTAAAATCAATTGTTCCAGTTACTTTATCAGCATTTTCCACCCTGATTTTCACTATCTGACCTAGCTTATATGTCTTCATTGTCTGCTGACCTTTAAGACTATAGGAGGCCTCATCGTATTCGTAATGGTCATCTGTCATATTTGATACATGAACCAGTCCCTCTACTGTATTTTCCAATTCAACATACACGCCAAAGTTTGTAACTGAAGATATGACACCTGTATATTCTTCTCCTATAAAGCCTCTCATATATTCAGCTTTCTTCATTTTTTCAGAATCTCTTTCTGCATCATCTGCCCGCCTTTCAGTCATGCTACAATGCTTAGTGACCTCCGGCAAAATAGACTTGTAATGTTCAATATGCTTTTCCGTCATGTCACCGCAAAGACATTCCTTGATAATTCTATGAATCTGTAAATCCGGATACCTTCTTATAGGTGATGTAAAATGACAATAATATTTTGCAGCCAGGCCAAAATGTCCCAAACACTCCGGTGTGTATTCAGCCCTTTTCATTGAACGAAGGGTAACTCTGCTAATCATTGCCTCCTCCGGAGTTCCTTCAATACTTTTCAAAAGCTTCTGTAATTCCTTTGGATGTACCTCGTCTTTAGACATTTTAACATGATATCCGAAATTAGTAATGAACAATGACAACTGTTTCATTCTGTCACTGTCAGGTTTTTCGTGATTTCTGTAAACAAAAGGTATCTGCTGCCAAAAATAATATTCTGCAATGGTTTCATTTGCCATAAGCATAAAATCCTCAATAATCTTTGTGGCTGCATTTCTGTCATAAGGTTTAATAGACACAGGATAACCCTTTTCATCTAATGTAATTTTACATTCAGGAAAATCAAAATCTATTGCTCCTCTGCCATATCTTTTTTCCCTTATTATTGAAGATAACTCTGCCATGAGCTGAAACATGGGCACTAATTCACTGTACTCATTCATTGTATCGGGATTTTTGTTTGTAATAATCTCATTTACCGCTGTATAGGTCATTCTCCTGTCAACATTAACTACAGTTTCTGCTACCTGATGATCAATTACTTCCCCTTTTTCGTTTATTTTCATAATACAGCTAAGAGCTAATCTGTCAACGCCCTGATTTAACGAACATATGCCATTAGATAACTTATGGGGAAGCATTGGAATAACCCTATCTACCAGATATACGCTGGTTCCCCGCTCTTTTGCCTCCTTATCAAGAGGAGAATTTTCTACTACATAATGAGACACGTCAGCAATATGAACTCCTAAAGTATAAATACCATCTTCCTTTTTAAGGGTTATGGCATCGTCTAAATCCTTTGCATCCTCTCCATCAATTGTAACCGTCTGCCAGTCCCTGATATCAAGTCTGCCTTCTTTGTCCTTTTCCTGTACCTCTTCAGGAACATTTTCAATTTGCTCCATCACCTCTTTAGGATATTCACATGGTATGTTATATCCCTTTACAATTGAAAGAATGTCAACTCCCGGGTCGTTTACATGTCCTAAAATTTCTATGACTTTTCCTTCCGGTTTTCTATCCTTTGAACCATAATCAGTGATTTTCACCACTACTTTATGTCCCTGTACAGCCCCCATGGTGTACTTTCCCGGAATATAAATATCACTTGATATTCTATTGTTATCAGGAAGCACATATCCAAAAGATTTATTTTTCTGGAAATATCCCACCACTTCACTTATTTCGTGAGATAAAACTTTTATAACCTTTCCTTCTTTTCTCTTTCCTGTAGAAAAAGGCTCTACCGCCACTAAAACCGTGTCATGATGAAAGGCTCCTCCAATATTTTTTTCCGGTATGAAATAATCTTCCTCTGCACCTT
>NZ_CAKVZL010000121.1:0-5268 GCF_934835595.1 Eubacterium sp. AF15-50 | reverse complement strand
ATCCTGTATATTTAAAGGAACTTTTAAATTCAAAGGAATTAAGGGAGCATAAGTCGAAGCTGGCATTTCCGGCAGGTAAGGATATTGCAGGAAGAGTAGTTGTGGCTGATATTGCCAAAATGCCTCATATGCTTATTGCAGGCACTACAGGTTCAGGAAAGTCAGTATTTACAAACTCAATATTAATGAGTATTCTTTACAGGACAACACCGGAAGACGTAAGGCTTATTGTTATTGATCCTAAGGTTGTGGAATTTCAGGTATACAATAAAATACCTCATTTATTATATGATGTAGTTACAGACCCTAAAAAAGCGGCAGGCATTCTTAACTGGGCGGTGGCAGAAATGACCACCAGATATAAGAAGTTTGCCAATGTAGGGGCAAGAGATATTGGAAGTTACAATGCAAAGGTGGAAAGCGGTGATTTTTCAGGAGATAATCCACCGGAAAAAATGCCACAGATACTTATTGTAATTGACGAGTTAGCTGACCTTATGATGGTGGCAGCTAAGGAAGTGGAAGAGGCAATATGCCGTTTAGCACAGCTTGCCAGAGCAGCAGGCATTCATATGGTTATTGCAACTCAGCGTCCTTCAGTAGATGTTATTACGGGACTTATTAAGGCAAACATTCCTTCACGAGTTGCCCTTACTGTGGCATCAGGAACGGATTCAAGAACAATTATAGATATGAACGGAGCTGAAAAGCTCTTAGGCAATGGTGACATGTTGTTTTATCCTGCCGGATATGTTAAACCTGTGAGAGTACAGGGAGCATATGTATCGGATAAGGAAATTTTTGATACTGTTGAATATATTAAAAACAACAGTGGAGAAGCTGAATATGACGAAACCATTGGTGTAAAATTAACTACGGATATGGAGGCTTCCGGTGGAGCAGAAGGGGATAAAGACCCGTTATTTGCTGAAGCAGGAAGGCTTTGCATAGAAAAGCAAAAGGGCTCAACTAGTATGATTCAAAGGCAGTTCAGAGTGGGCTTTAACAGAGCGGCACGTATTATGGAACAGCTTTATGATGCAGGGGTTGTAGGTCAGGAGGAACAGAATAAACCTAGAAAGGTTATTATGAGTTTAGATGAATTTGAAGCTAGTTTACAAAACGATAATCAATAAGAAGGAGATATTAAAATTATGAAATCAGACATTGAAATTGCACAGGAGGCAGTTATGCTTCCGATTAAAGAGGTAGCACAGAATATAGGTTTAACAGAGGATGATATTGAGTTATATGGAAAGTATAAGGCAAAAATATCCAATGAATACTATGAAAAAATCAAAGATAATGAAGATGGTAAACTTATTCTTGTTACAGCCATAAATCCGACTCCTGCAGGAGAAGGAAAAACAACAGTAACTGTTGGTTTAGGAGAGGCATTTGGAAAATTAAATAAAAAAGCAATGATAGCTTTAAGAGAGCCGTCATTAGGACCATGCTTTGGTATTAAAGGTGGTGCTGCAGGTGGCGGATATGCTCAGGTTGTTCCAATGGAAGATTTAAACCTTCATTTTACAGGAGACTTCCATGCAATAACTTCAGCTAACAATTTACTTGCTGCAATGCTTGACAACTCCATCCAGCAGGGAAATGAATTAAATATTGACCCAAATCAGGTTGTATGGAAGAGATGTGTTGACATAAATGACAGAGTTTTAAGAAATATAGTAGTAGGTCTTGGAAGAAAAGTAGATGGTGTTGTAAGAGAAGATCATTTCGTTATTACCGTGGCATCAGAAATCATGGCAATTCTTTGTCTTGCCAACGATTACGCAGATTTAAAGGAAAGACTTGGAAAGATAATTGTTGCATACACATATGACGGAGAGCCTGTAACTGCAAAGGATATTAAGGCAGTAGGTTCAATGGCAGTTCTTTTAAAGGATGCCATGAAGCCAAACCTTATTCAGACATTAGAGCATACACCGGCATTGGTACATGGTGGACCTTTTGCCAATATTGCTCATGGATGTAACTCAGTAAAGGCTACAAAAACAGCTCTTAAAATGGCAGATTATGTAATAACGGAAGCAGGCTTCGGCGCTGATTTAGGAGCAGAGAAATTTCTTGACATTAAATGTAGGAAGGCAGGCCTTAAGCCGGATTGTGTAGTATTAGTTGCTACGGTAAGGGCTTTAAAATATAATGGTGGCGTGTCAAAGGATGAATTATCCAACGAAAATGTTGAAGCTTTAGCAAAGGGTATTGTAAACCTTGAAAAACATATTGAAAATTTACAGCAGTTTGGAGTTCCTGTAGTAGTTACATTAAATCGGTTTGTAACAGATACGGAAGCTGAATATGAATTTATAAAGAATTTCTGTGAAGAACGTGGATGTGAGTTCGCATTAGCAGAAGTTTGGGCAAAAGGTGGCGAAGGCGGAGTTGCTTTAGCACAGAAAGTAATTGATACTATTGAAAATAAGCCGTCAAATTACAAGCCTTTATATCCTGATAATATGTCCATTAAAGAAAAAATTGAAACTGTTGCCACAAAGATATATGGAGCAGAGGGAGTAACATATTCTCCTGAGGCTGAAAAGGCCATTGCCAATATTGAAAAGTTAGGATATGGAGATTATCCTGTATGTATGGCAAAAACACAGTATTCACTGTCAGATGACAAAACTAAGTTAGGACGTCCTACAGGATTTACAATAAATATCCGTGAAGTATATATTTCTGCCGGAGCAGGATTTGTAGTTGCAATTACCGGAAGCATTATGACCATGCCTGGATTATCAAAGAAGCCGGCAGCATATGGAATTGATTTGACTGATGATGGCAAAATAGAAGGATTATTCTAAAACATAAAATTTACCGGAAAAGAGGGAAAAGGAAATGGCAAAAATAATAGACGGAAAGGCTATTTCATTAGCAATAAAGGATGAGTTAAAGGAAAAGGTAGCTGAATATAAGAATAAAGGAATTGACATTACATTAGCAGTTGTAAAGGTGGGAAACGACCCGGCATCTGCAGTTTATGTGAGAAATAAGGAAAAAGCCTGTGAATATGTAGGTATTAATTCAAGAACCTTAGCTTTGCCGGAGGAAATTACTCAGGAGAAGTTACTTAATATTGTCAGGGAATTAAATGAAGATGATACCGTAAACGGCATTTTAGTTCAGCTTCCCCTTCCAAAGCATATAGATGAAAGTGAGGTACTTCTTGCAATTAACAGCACAAAGGATGTTGACGGATTTCATCCTGTAAATGTAGGAAAAATGGTAATTGGAGAAGATACATTTTTACCATGTACTCCTGCAGGAATTATTGAAATGCTAAAACGCAGTGACATAGATATTGAAGGAAAAGAGTGCGTGGTAATTGGAAGAAGCAATATTGTAGGAAAGCCTATGTCACTTTTAATGCTTAAGGAAAATGCCACAGTTACAATTGCCCATTCAAGAACTAAGGATTTAAAGGAAGTTACAAAGCGGGCAGATATTTTAGTTGCTGCTATTGGAAAACCAAAATTTGTAACAGCTGATTATGTTAAAGAAGGTGCCGTGGTAATTGACGTAGGAATGGATAGAGATGAAAACGGTAAGCTTTGTGGTGATGTGGATTTTGAGTCAGTGGAGCCAAAGGTATCAGCCATAACACCTGTTCCGGGAGGTGTAGGCCCAATGACAGTTACTATGTTGTTGGTAAACTGTTTAAGAAGTGTAGAGCTAAATAAAAAATAAATTAATCTATAAAAGCTAATGTCCAAAATGCAGCGGAGATTAAAAGGAGGTCAAAATGAAGTTTGCAAATATTATAATTGATATTTCTCACGAAAAGTTAGACCATCCTTTTGGATATATAATACCTGAAGAATTGGAGAACCGCATTTTTGCAGGCACAGGGGTAATGATACCCTTTGGCAGGGGAAACAGACAGATAAAGGGATATGTTATTGAGGTAACTGATAAACCATCCTTTGATGTAAGCAAAATGAAAAAAATATCCTCTGTTATTGAAGGTGCAGTGGAAGTGGAAAGCATGCTTATTAAACTGGCATGGTGGATAAAAGAAAACTACGGTTCAACCATGAATCAGGCATTAAAAACCGTAATACCTGTAAAAAACAAAGTCAGGGCAAAGGAAAATAAAACCATTGTTCTTAATATGACTAAAGATGAAGCATTAGAGAAGATTGAACAATACACCAAAAAACATGCTACAGCAAGAATAAGACTTCTTAAGGAATTAATTGACAATGATAATATTTCTAAGAGGCTTGTAACAGATAAATTAAATATATCTGACAGTACGATAAAATCCATGGAAATCCAGGGAGATATTGTTGTTAATGCGGATATTGATTATAGAAATCCCGTTACTGTTACCAGTCAGCCGGAGTATGACATTGTTCTTAATAATGAACAAAGATGTGTTGCGGAAGAAATAAAGAAAACCATGAATTTTAAACCGTCTAAGTTCCCTAATGTTCATCTGATTCATGGAATTACAGGAAGCGGAAAGACGGAAGTATATATGGATTTAATTGACTATACCATTAAAAATGGAAAGTCTGCCATTGTACTTATTCCGGAAATTGCCCTTACTTATCAGACAGTTATGAGATTTACAAGGCGTTTTAAGGAAAAGGTGTCCATTGTAAATTCCAGAATGTCTGCAGGAGAGAAGTACGACCAGTTTGAAAGGGCTAAGAAGGGTGAAATCAGCATAATGATTGGCCCCAGGTCAGCACTTTTTACACCTTTTAAAAATTTGGGACTTATTGTAATAGATGAAGAGCATGAAAGTGCATATAAAAGCGAGTCGGTGCCTAAGTATCATGCCATAGAAGTAGCACAAAAAAGAGGTGTGGATACGGGAGCTGCCATTGTTTTAGGTTCAGCCACACCGTCTCTTGAGTCATATTACCGGGCAAAAAAAGGCATATATAAGTTTCATAAACTTACATCAAGGGAAAAAGGAAATCTTCCCACAGTTTCCATTGTGGATTTAAGGGAAGAGTTAAAAAATGATAATAAGTCTATATTTAGTGTAAAATTAAGTGAATTAATTAAAGACAGATTACAGAAAAAACAGCAGACAATGCTGTTTATTAACAGAAGAGGATATGCGGGATTTGTATCCTGCAGGGATTGTGGTGAGGCAATTAAATGTCCACACTGTGATGTTACCTTAAAACTTCACACCAATAGAAAATTAGTATGTCATTATTGTGGACACACGGAAATGATGCCGGGATTGTGTCCGGGATGTGGCTCTAAAAATATTGGTGGCTTTGGAAT
>NZ_CAKVZL010000120.1:0-5325 GCF_934835595.1 Eubacterium sp. AF15-50 | reverse complement strand
ACTTACGATATTCAGGGTCAGAGACCATATTATTTAATTAATTATGATGACAGTGGCTCAACGGATTCCGTTACCAGTGGTATTGGTGGGAAAACACTTTGGATAGCAAGAAACACCCGGTTAAATGAATTAGATGTGGAATGGTGTAACTTACTTACGGCTGTTAACGAAATTGAGGAACTTCTTAAGATACCCCTTGATATTGAGTTTGCCATTAATAAAAAAAATGAAGTTATTATTTTTCAGGTCAGACCTTTAGTGGCTAACTTTTCAAAAAATAAAAAGGCTTCTGAGAGTTTTAATGTTTTTTATGACAAAATAAATAATCTGAAAAGTGATTATCGAAACATAAAGAATATAATAGATGGCAATTATATGATGTTTTCCGACATGGCATTTTGGAATCCGTCAGAAATTATTGGAACAAGTCCAAGAACATTGGATTATTCACTATATAGATTTATTATAAATTCAAAGTCATGGAATGAAGGTCTGTTACCTATGGTATACAGTCGCTTAGACGAAGAGATCATGTACAGAAATAGGTGTAAAGCCATATATAAGTCTGGAATATTCATTTTATTCCCTTATACCGGCTAAGATTGATGAAGAGCTGGCTCAAAAATTAGTTTCATTCTATTCATCTAAGTTAAAAAAAGACGTTACGGCACATGATAAGATAGAATTTGAAATTGTATATTCCAGCTATGACTTTAACACTTATCTTAGAACTACCGAGTTGTTAGACTATGGTTTTTCCAGCAGTGAGAGAAAACAAATAGCGGAAGCACTTAAAGAGCTTACATTTAATAATGTGTCAAATTACAATGAAATTTCCGTTAATGATACCGGTGACATTAAGAAACTTGAAAGTATAAGGAAACGGATTAAAGACAGATATGAGAATTGTTCTAACCCTCAGGAGCTGATTAAAGTTATAATTGAACTTCTTGAAAATATAAGAAGATTTGGAACACCACAGTTTACCCGTCAGGCAAGAATGGCTTTTATAGCAAGAAGTTTTTGCAGTTCCCTTGTGGCCTCAGGATGGTTTGTTCAGGAAGATATAGATAATTTTATGAAGGGAATTACCACTGTATCTTCAGATTTTGAAAAAGATTACCAGGAATATTCTGCCGGTGAAATGACAAGAGATGATTTTAACAGCAAGTACGGTCATTTAAGAAGTGGCACATATGACATAAGAACCGACAGTTACAATCAGATGGTATTTAGACCGGTTACAGGAACTTACAAGCCTCAAAAGGAAAAAGCAATAAAGACAGGGCTTAACGAGGAAATTCTGGCAAAAGCATTATTATCTATTGATTTTGACATAACTGCAAAGGATTTTATTCATTTTATGACAACGGCAATAGAAAGCAGGGAGTATTTTAAATTTGAATTTACAAAATCCCTTAGTCTTGCCATTGACTTAATACAAAGTCTTGGAAAAATATTAAATATTGACAGAAATGATTTGTCCTGGATTTCCGTTGAGGATTTAGAGGATTGCAGAAGACTTGGAATAAAGGAAATAGAAGCTTTTCTTAAAAATGTAATAAAACAAAATCAGGATTATTACAATGAGTACTCAAACATAATTTTACCTGATGTAATTTTAAACGAAACAGGTATATCTGTTATTCCAGTAAATAAAGCAAGACCTAACTTTATTACTTCCAAAAAAGTAGAAGGTGAAGTCGTAAATTTAGAGCATGAAACCGATGAAGACCTTATGGATAAAATCGTAATGATTCCAAAGGCTGATCCGGGATATGAGTGGATATTTACTAAGGGAATTAAGGGCTTTATTACAAAGTACGGTGGAATGGCATCCCATATGGCAATAAGGTGTGCAGAATTTGAAATACCTGCTGCCATAGGATGTGGTGAAAAAATATATAATTATGCATCAGGCATTAATTACATGGAATTAGACTGTGCCAACGGCATTATCAAAGAGGGCATACAATGTGAGGATTTAAGGGCTCTTATTACCCAAAGAGAGGGAATTAATCAATATGGAGACCCTACAGATGTGTTAGAGGCAGCATACATTAGATTTTATGAGCTATTGGGCTTTATTCCACAGCCTGCGTCTAACTATGTAAAAAATGTCGGAAAATTGTTTGAGAGACAATGTGATCTTTTAATAGTAGCCGGAGGAGGAGCACTACCTGTTAAATATTATGACAGAAGCCATAATGAGGAATTGCAGCCCCACCGTGATATTATGGAAGATAAACTTATTAAGCATTGTATAGGGGAAGGTATACCTATTATTGCCACCTGTCGTGGTATGCAGTATTTAAATGTTTTGTTTGGTGGAAAACTACTTTATCATCCTACTCTTGAAAGTGACAGACCAAGGGGAGTTGATCACAAGGTTTATCTTGTTGAAGAAAACAGGGAAATATGGGTTAATAATTTCCATCAGGATGTGGTTCCGGCAGATGGTCTGGCACCATGTTTCAAGCCTCTTGCCATAGACAGGGAAAACAACACCATTGAGGCATTTGGTTCAGACGAAATGAAAATTCTTGCATTACAGTGGCATCCGGAAAGAAAATTTGCTACTGCAAATGCTCTTGAAGATACAAGACGTTTGGTTATTAATTTTATACAGCGTCATATTAAATAATTGGAAATGAGGAAACTTTTATGAATACAATCAGCGATAAAAAACTTCTGTGCTGGTCACAAAAATATAATCTTGAGAATTTAATTGTGGCAGGCTACCAGGGTGGATATCCTATTATACAATTTAAACGTAGAGATGACATGCCGGTAGTTAATATGTCAAAACGTGAAATAAATTCCATTATAAGAAAAGCAGAAACCTATGGTGGAATCGAATTAGGGGTTGTATACAATCTTAGAAAAACAGCCTTTATTCTCGTAAATGATGACACAATAGTTATTTGTGGACATGAATATGTATTAGACAGAATATTAGAAAAAATCTTCTAATACAATGTAATAATTTTAATCAAATAATTTCAAATTAAAATATAAATGTAACAAATTTGTAATAATTTATTGACAAAACGTAATAAATGCTGTATAGTACTTCTTGTGCACAGGATAAGTGCATAGAGAAGGAGTGTATTTATGAATAAAACAAAACTCATTACTGGCATTGTTTTATTTGCCATGACACTTGTTATTACGGTTTCAAGTTGTTTCTATGGTAATGAAATAAACAATGATGTTAAGCTTACAGAAGATAAGGTTAAAGCTTTACAGTCAGTTAATGCAGACATTATTACTAAATCTGTTAATCAGGTTAGTAAGTTATCTACAAATGTTCTAAACACAAATACAGCAGCCACCAATAATTTATTAGCAGATACTTCAGAAGAGCCAATAGTTATTGAATCAAATGATTCAATAAAAATCACAAAAAAGAAGTCCAAATCTTCTAAGAACAAGAAGAAAAAGAAGAAGAAATCAAAGAAAACGGCTAAGAACAAGAGAAAAAAGAAAAAAAGTAAATATATAAAGGTTGGAACATTTAAAGTTACAGGTTATTGCAGTTGTGCAAGATGCTGTGGAAAGTCAACAGGTATTACCGCATCAGGTACCGTGGCAACGGCAGGAAGAACTATAGCTGCAGATACATCACAGTTTTCATTTGGCTCAAAGGTTGTGATTAACGGTCACACATATACTGTTGAAGACAGAGGTGGTGCTATCAGAGGAAACAGAATTGATATATTCTTCAGTTCCCATTCAAAGGCTTTAGACTGGGGTGTAAGATACTGTGACGTTTATGTAAAAAGATAAGAACACATAAAAAAGGAGCTTTACTATAAGTTCCTTTTTTACGTTATTGAAATAGAGTTCCATTTAGTGTATAATTTTAACAATTGTGTATAAAGTAATAAAAACCGGAGGCAAAAGATGGCAATAGACACAGAAATTAATGAAAAAGAAAAAGCAGAATCAAGGAATTTTATTGAGCAGATAATTGACAAGGATTTAGAAACAGGAAGATTTGACCATGTTCAAACAAGATTCCCACCGGAACCAAACGGATATCTTCACATTGGACATGCAAAATCAATTCTTTTAAATTATGGACTTGCTAAGGAATACAACGGCAAGTTTAACATGAGATTTGATGATACAAACCCTACAAAGGAAAAGGAAGAGTTTGTTGAATCCATATTAAAAGATATCAAATGGTTAGGTGCAGACTGGGAAGACAGATTGTTTTTTGCATCAAATTACTTTGAACAGATGTATGAAGCAGCCGTAAAATTAATAAAAAAAGGAAAAGCATACGTTTGTGACCTTAGTTCAGACGAAATAAGGGAATACAGAGGAACTCTTAAAGAACCGGGAAAAAACAGCCCATACAGAGACAGAAGTGTTGAAGAGAACCTTGAGCTTTTTGAAAACATGAAAAATGGTGTATATAAAGATGGTGAAAAAGTTTTAAGAGCCAAAATTGACATGGCAAGTCCTAATATTAATATGAGAGATCCTATTATTTACAGAGTTGCACATATGACACATCATAATACAGGAGATAAGTGGTGCATTTATCCTATGTACGATTTTGCGCATCCTATTGAGGATGCCATAGAAGGAGTAACACATTCTATATGTACATTGGAATTTGAAGATCACAGACCTTTATATGACTGGGTTGTAAATGAACTTGAGTATCCTAATCCCCCAAGACAGATTGAATTTGCAAAACTTTATCTTACAAACGTGGTTACAGGAAAGAGATATATTAAGAAATTAGTTGAAGACGGAATTGTTGACGGTTGGGATGATCCGAGACTGGTTTCCATTGCAGCTCTTAGAAGAAGAGGTTTTACTCCTGAATCAATTAAGATGTTTGTTGAATTGTGCGGTATTTCAAAGAGCCAGAGCTCTGTGGATTACGCTATGCTTGAATATTGTATCAGAGAAGATCTTAAGGCTAAAAAACCACGTATTATGGCTGTTTTAGATCCTGTAAAGGTTATTATTGATAATTATCCTGAAGGACAGGTTGAATGGCTTGACGTGGATAACAACGTTGAATGTCCTGAACTTGGTAGCAGAAAAGTACCTTTTAGCAGGGAATTATATATTGAAAGAGAAGATTTTATGGAGGAACCTCCTAAGAAATATTTCAGATTATTCCCAGGCAATGAAGTAAGACTTATGAATGCCTACTTTGTTAAATGTGTGGACTATAAAAAAGACGAAAATGGAAACTTACTTCCAGACTCAGAAAGACTAACGAAGTTTGGTAAAGTGCTAAGAAGCACAAGTTTAGATGAATTACCAGAGCTTGTGAACATACTAAAAGGAGACATGAGC
>NZ_CAKVZL010000119.1:0-5354 GCF_934835595.1 Eubacterium sp. AF15-50 | reverse complement strand
AATGTACACCATAGCAGGATCCGAACATACCGTGCCTGTCCATGCTACTGTAAATACATTATCATTTCCTTCTCCGTCTGTAGCAGTAACTAAAACAGCCGGCAGGGGATACAACATATTTCCCGGTTTCCAAATATCTTTTGCCATGTAATTATCTCCTTTATTCCTTCTTAGTATTTTTGTTTAATAACTTTATATCCGTAAGTGAAATATCATCACCCTTTAAGGTATAGTTTAAAGTCATTTCACTTTTACATTTTCCGGATAGGGTATACACATAACTATTATACAATGTGGTCTTTGTAGATGCCATATAATTATAGCTATAAGTATATTTTAAAGTATAAACCTTTGTTTTGTCATTATACGTTATGGTATTCTTTAAATTATTTATATTAAAGTCAGATACCTTATAGTCTTCTATATTTTTAGTATCCGGCGGATATATTATATCCTGTGTCTTAGTAACAAGGTCCTTGACCTTACTTTTCAGCTTTTTATTATTAGGAAAGCATTTTATAGGGTTTGGATAGGATGGTTTTTTATCCCTTGCCGCCTTATAAAACAACTTAATGACTTTATCTCCTGACTGTTTTATTTTCCCGGAATATTCTTCACTGGCAGTGTAAGATTTTTTTGTCATATCAAGCGTTGTATCAGGTTTCTTTAAATCCACCTGACTGTTTACTGCATAATATTTGTTTGTAGCCACTACCTTGTAATCTCCCAAAAGAATACCCTTAAATTTATAAGTCAATTTACCATCCTTTTCTTCTACGGAAGCATTATCCTTTGTAATGGTTTTCCCGTTAATTTTCAATTGATTTCCACTGTTAATAACTACAGTAAAATTTTTTACAATCATGCTGTCGCAATTAACAGAGTATTCCGGTATAATATTCATTCCCTTTCTTATTTCATCAACATATATTTCAAAATATCTGTTTTCTTTTTTTGAGTCATCTATACATTTTACCCTGACTAACTTTTGTCCGTTCTTTTTCTCCGGGTCTAATATTTCGTAAGAATCAATTGTATACTGTAAGCGCATTTGCTTCATGGCTTCGATATATGTTTCTTTATTTATGTAAACCTCTTTTTCCTTTGTAAGGTAATCATACATTTTATTAAAATCACTGCTTACAAACGCTCTGAAATATCCTGCGGCAACATCTGTGGGATCTGACTCATGGTTTATATATGCCATTCCTGCTCCAATTCCCATGCAAACTGCTATAAATATTAATATGAAAAAAAGAGATACTACTCTTTCCCTTATTATCGATTTCTTCTTCATAAGTCTACTCCTGCATTAAAGTCTGTTTTATATATACGTGTACTTAAATGTTACCCATTATCCTTGATTTTTGCAAGGCTTTTATGTATCATTAACATAACATATGAAAGGATTCAGTCGGATAAAAAGTTTTCCGACTATTATATTGTTATGGATAAAAAAGCACAATTTAACGAGGCTCTTACTTCTCTTGTGGATTACGCAGCTACAAAAGGTAACGAAATCACTCAGGAAGATGTTAAGGTCTTTTTCAAGGATTTAATTGATGACGAAAGTCAGTACGGTTTTATTAACGACTATTTAAGCCTTAATAAAATAAAGGTTTTAGGATTTACACCAACGTCTTTTTTTGACACATTAAATGAAGATACCACAGAAAGCATAGCGGAGGATTCCCCTAATGAAGGCATTCCTGAAAAAGCTTCAAATTTTAAGGAGTCCCAAGAGGAAATCGCTTTCGTCAATATGTATATGTCAGATATGGAAAACATTGAACCTTTGTCTGACACAGAAAAGGTTGAATTAATAAATCAGTTACTTTCAGGTAATGCCGAAGCTTCAAAACGTTTAGTTGAAGGTAGTCTTTCATTAGTAGCAGAAATTGCCGGTAATTTTCGTGGCAAAGGGGTCTCCTTTGGCGACCTTATTCAGGAAGGAAATATTGGCATGATGCTGGCGGTATCAGATTATAACAGTAATTGCGGTGACTTTAATGAATTTATTACAAACCGTGTTACTGATGCCATAAAAAATACCATTAACGAACAGATTAATTCTGACCGCATAAGCCAGCATTTGGCTGACCAGCTTAATTTACTGGATAAAGTTACAAAGCAGTTAAGTGAAAAGCTTGGTCGTGTTCCTGAATTAGCTGAATTATCTGAAGCTATGGGTATTGACGAAGATGAGGTATCTCTTTTATTAAAAACATCCATTAACACTTTGTCAGTTAATCAGGATACCAAAATTGCAGAGGATACTTCCCAAACCGGAAATACTTCAGATTTAAACGACAATGATAATAATCAACCTCTTACATGGAGACATAGTAAGTAGTTTTTTTAGCTTAATAAGGCATAAAAGAGGCTGCGGCTTTGACTTATCAGGTCAAGACCACAGCCCTTTTTAATGAGATTAAGTAAAATATATATTTAAGAACAGAGTTCCAAAATATCTAACTGATATACAACTCTTTTCCTGTTTTTTATTTATCCTTGTAAGCTAATGCTTCCACACCAACTTCACCTGTACGAACTCTCATAACATCTTCTACATTTGTTACGAAAATCTTACCGTCGCCATAGTGTTCAGTATTAAGTGCCTTTCTTGCTGCTGCCACAACAAGTCCCGGATCAACTGTTGAAACTACTATGTCAACCTGTACTTTCTTATAAAGGTTCATTGTGGTTGGTACACCTCTGTATCTACCTGTCTTACCTTTCTCAGCTCCACATCCCATTACCTGAGATACTGTCATTCCCATTACTCCAATAGCATTCATTGTGTCACGAAGTACACCAAATCTTTCTTCCGGACATATAATGGAAATCTTTGTATATCTGCCTTCTTCTCTTTCGCCAAGAGCAAGAGCAACCGGTTTAACATCTGAAAGGTCAACTGAACCTTCGCTTTCTCCTGCATATGATGGTGCTGCCGGAAGGAAATCTGCGTAAGCTGATGCAAGGCCATGTTCTGAAATATCCATACCAATGATTTCTTCTTCTGGTTTAACTCTAAGTCCAATTGTATGTTTAATAATCTGGAATACAATTGTCATCATTATTGCTGCGTAAACATCAATTGCTACAATACCTAAAATCTGGATTCCTAAAAGTTTTGCTCCACCACCATAGAATAAACCTGCGTAGTAAGAACCATCTGCAAATGCATTAACTGTTTCTCCCCTACCTGTTGCAAATAAACCTACGGCAATTGTTCCCCAAACACCGTTTGCCCAGTGAACACCAACGGCACCAACCGGGTCATCAATGTGGAACTTTTTATCTAAAACTTCTACTACTACATCCACTAATATACCTGAAACTGCACCAATGATTAATGCTCCTACAGTATCAACTGAAGCACATCCTGCTGTAATTGCTACCAAACCTGCAAGGGATGCGTTAAGACACATACCAACATCAGGCTTTCCGTCTTTAATCCATGTAAATATCATACAAACTACTGTTGCTGTTGCCGGTGCAATTGTTGTATTCATAAAGATTGATGCTAAGCTGTCATTGTTTGTAGCTGCTGCACCGTTAAATCCATACCATCCAAACCAAAGAATGAAGCATCCTAATGCACCAAGAGTTATTGAGTGACCTGCAATGGCGTTTGATCTGATTTTACCATTAGATCTCTTTGTGTACTTGCCAATACGAGGTCCCACAATAATGGCTCCAACTAATGCCGCCATACCACCTACAGAGTGAATAACTGCTGAACCTGCGAAATCTACGAAATGTAACTGCTGTAACCATCCGTTGCCACCATAGTTCCAAACCCAGCCTGCTTCAATAGGATATACTATTAAGCTGATTGCTGCTGAATAAATACAGTAAGCACTGAACTTTGTTCTTTCAGCCATAGCACCTGAAACAATTGTAGCTGCTGTTGCACAGAATACTAACTGAAATACGAACTGTGACCAGTTAAATGTGTCATAATGGATAAAGATATCAAGATTTGGAATACCAATAATTCCCATTACATAATCCTCTGACATCATAAGCCCGAAACCTAATACTATGTACATTATAGTACCGATACAAAAGTCCATTAAGTTTTTCATAATAATGTTGCCGGCATTCTTTGCTCTTGTAAATCCTGTTTCAACCATTGCGAAGCCTGCCTGCATAAAGAATACCAGGCTGGCACCAATAAGGAACCAAATAGCAAAACTGCTGTCTGTTGCTGCTTTAATAATCTCTTCTGCTCCCATAACTAATTCCTCCATTCTTTTTTAGTCCTAAATAATATTTTTACCTGGAAAACATTTAAAGGGGATGTTTTCCCAGACGACACAATTACTGAATTTGCCATTGTGCTTTTCAATAATTATGTGCTCTCAGAAACGAAAAAGGGAGCTAGACCTTTACGTCTGCTCCCTTGCATTTCGTTCAACATGCATTAGTATAACATCATATTTTTTTATTTCAATGGATAAATCACTTTTGCTAATAAAAAAAAGTCCAAATTTAATTTTCTTAAATTCAGACTTTAATTTATTAATGTTAGGTTTTATTTCGTAAACTTTTTTCCGTTTTTTATAAACTTTATTAAAGATTACTGTATATTCTCCTTAATTTTATTATATATGCCTTCTCCATCCAGTCCAAACTCTTTTATAAGCTCTAAAGCCGGTCCTGAATGTCCAAACACGTCATTTACACCTATCTTAGTTACCTTTGTAGGGCATTTTGCGCTTAATGCATCACATACTGCACTTCCTAAACCACCAATTACGGAATGTTCTTCCACTGTAAACACATTCTTAGTCTTTTCAGCGGATTTTACAATTATATCTTCATCTAAAGGCTTAATTGTATGAATATTAATAACCTCGGCACTAATTCCCTCTGCTGCAAGTTTTTCTGCTGCTTCAAGGGCATAAGACACCATAAGACCGGTAGCAACAATTGTAATGTCACTTCCCTGACGCATTAATATGCCTTTTCCAATTTCAAATTTATAATTGTTTTCATCATTAATAACCGGTGCTGCAAGACGTCCAAATCTCATATATACAGGGCCTTCCATTTCATATGCTGCCTTTACTGCTGCACGGGCTTCCACATCATCACATGGATTTATAACTGTCATTCCCGGTATAACTCTCATAAGCGCAATATCTTCATTACACTGATGTGTGGCACCGTCTTCTCCTACAGAAATTCCTGCATGAGTTGCCCCGATTTTTACATTAAGGTGTGGATATCCTATAGTGTTTCTCACCTGCTCAAAAGCTCTTCCTGCTGCAAACATTGCAAATGTGCTGGCAAAAGGTACCTTTCCACAGGTAGATAATCCTGCTGCTATTCCCATCATATTAGCT
>NZ_CAKVZL010000118.1:0-5413 GCF_934835595.1 Eubacterium sp. AF15-50 | reverse complement strand
TGGAATTAATATATCTTCTCCATCACAAATTGCATCAACTTCCACCTCAGTACCCTGAAGATACTTATCTACCAAAATAGGATGATCCTGAGCTATTCTGTTGATAATTTCCATAAATTCCTCAACTTCCTGGTCGCAGGTTGCTATTTGCATTCCCTGTCCTCCAAGAACATACGAAGGTCTTACAAGTACGGGATATCCCAGTCTGTTAGCTACATTCTTAGCTTCTTCCGCAGTAAATACAGTTCCCCCTGTAGGTCTTGGAATCTTGCACTGTTCAAGAATTTCGTCAAACAACTCTCTATCTTCAGCGGCATCAACATCCTCAGCCTTTGTACCAAGAATAGGAACCCCCATCTTCATAAGAGATTCTGTCAGCTTAATAGCTGTCTGTCCACCAAACTGAACTACCGCTCCATCCGGTTTTTCAATGTTTACAATGTTTTCAACATCTTCCGGCGTAAGTGGTTCAAAGTAAAGCTTATCAGCTATATCAAAATCAGTTGAAACTGTTTCAGGGTTATTATTTACTATAATTGTTTCAAATCCTTCTTCTTTAAATGCCCATGTACAATGTACAGAACAGAAGTCAAATTCTATACCCTGACCGATACGGATAGGACCTGAACCTAAAACCAATACCTTCTTTGGCGGGTTTGTTTCAACTGATTCATTTTCCCCTCCATATACTAAATAATAGTATGGAGTTGCTGCCTTAAATTCAGCAGCACATGTATCAACTATCTTATATGCAGCCACAATATTGTTATCGTAACGCATGTTTTTAATTTCTTCTTCGCTTTTTCCTGTAAGTCTGCTAATTACAGTATCAGGGAATTCAATTCTCTTTGCTTCCTTTAACAGTTCAGGTGTAAGAGGCCCGTTCTTTAACGCATTTTCCATTTCCACAATAATGGCAAGTTTGTCTATAAACCACTTGTCTATCATGGTAACTTCATGAATGTGGTCGTAACTTACACCACGTCTTAATGCCTCTGCAATAACCCAGATACGTCTGTCATCAACTTTGTGAAGCATATCTTCTAATTCTGAATCACTTAATTTTGAGAAATCATAGTCAAGAAGACATTCAACATGCTGCTCAAGTGAACGTATAGCCTTCATTAAAGCACCTTCAAAGTTGTTACAGATACTCATAACCTCACCGGTAGCCTTCATCTGGGTAGTAAGCTTTCTGCTGGCTGTAATAAACTTATCAAATGGAAGTCTTGGGATTTTTACTACACAGTAATCCAGTGTAGGCTCAAAACTTGCATATGTTTTCTGAGTAATTGCATTCTTAATTTCGTCAAGAGTGTAACCTAAAGCAATCTTTGCAGCAACCTTGGCAATAGGATAACCTGTAGCCTTTGATGCTAATGCTGATGAACGGCTAACTCTAGGGTTTACCTCAATTACGCAATACTCAAAGCTTTCAGGATGAAGTGCATACTGAACGTTACATCCACCTTTAATGTTTAATTCATTTATAATGTTAAGAGCTGATGTTCTAAGCATCTGATGCTCTTTATCTCCTAATGTCTGAGACGGTGCAACAACTATACTGTCACCTGTATGTACACCAACAGGGTCAATATTTTCCATGTTACATACTGTAATGCAGTTTCCTGCAGAGTCACGCATAACTTCGTACTCTACTTCCTTCCATCCTGCAATACATCTTTCTACTAAAACCTGACCTACACGGCTAAGTCTTAATCCGTTTTCAAGAATCTCAACTAATTCAAACTGATTGTGAGCGATACCACCGCCACTGCCACCAAGGGTATATGCCGGACGAAGAACTACCGGATATCCAATCTTGTTGGTAAATTCTATACCGTCTTCCACATTTTCAACAACTAAAGACGGAGCACATGGCTCGCCGATTTTCTCCATTGTTTCCTTAAATTCAAGACGGTCTTCTGCTTTCTTAATAGTCTGTGATGTTGTACCTATAAGTCTGCAGTTATGTTCCTCTAAAAATCCCGTTTCAGCAATTTCCATGGCAAGGTTAAGTCCTGCCTGTCCACCAAGGGTTGGAAGAATACTGTCAGGTTTTTCTTTTTCTATAACTTTCTTAAGTACCGGCACTGTAAGAGGTTCAATATAGACCTCATCTGCAATATCCTTATCTGTCATAATTGTAGCAGGGTTTGAGTTAAGTAATACTACTTCAATGCCTTCTTCTTTTAAAGAACGGCATGCCTGTGTTCCGGCGTAATCAAATTCTGCTGCCTGACCTATAACAATAGGACCTGAGCCAATAACTAATACTTTCTTTATTCTGGTATCTCTAGGCATTTTTTCTCACCTCCATCATATTGATAAATTCATCAAAAAGTGTATCCGAATCCTGTGGTCCCGGACATGCTTCCGGATGGAACTGAACCGTAAAAATATTCTTATTAATATATCTTAAACCTTCTACTGTCTTATCATTTACATTTACAAAGGCAACCTTTGCCACATCCGGATTAATAGTATCTCCATCTACCATATATCCGTGATTCTGGGATGAAATATAAACTCTTCCTGAATCTATATCCTTAACAGGATGGTTTCCTCCTCTGTGTCCATATTTCATTTTCTTTGTATCTGCCCCTGTAGCTAAAGCCATCAGCTGATGACCTAAGCATATGGCAAATATTGGTATATCTGTATCATATAACTTTCTAATCTGTTCAATTTGATAAACGCATTCTTTTGGATCTCCCGGTCCGTTTGATAACATAATTCCGTCCGGATTAGCTGCAATAATTTCTTCTGCAGGTGTATCACATGGATAAATTGTAACATTGCATCCTCTCTTATTAAGGGACTTTGCAATATTATTTTTAGCTCCAATATCAAGTAAAGCTACGTTAAATCCATCACCCTTTAAAACTTTTTTCTCTGTACAGGATACTTTCTTAACAACTCCTGTAACTGTATATTCTTTTATCTTAGGTAATACCTCGTCTAAATTATAATTTTCATTAGTGGTAATCATACCGTTCATTGTACCCTTTTCACGAAGAATCTTTGTAAGGGCTCTTGTATCAATGCCGGCGATTCCCGGAATATCATGTTCCTCCAAAAAGTGCTGGATGGTATCATCACTTCTGAAGTTACTTGGCATACGGCTTAATTCATGTACTATGTAACCATCAGGCCATGGTTTAAGTGATTCCATATCTTCATGGCAAATACCGTAATTACCAATAAGCGGATATGTCATGCATACTGCCTGTCCTGCATAGCTGGGATCAGTAAGCACTTCTAAATATCCCCACATTGAGGTATTAAATACTATTTCTGAAATAATTTCTTTTGTAGATCCAATAGATGTTCCTTTAAAGACTGTACCGTCTTCTAAGATTAGAAAAGCGTTCATAAATGTATTTCCTTTCGTAAGTTTAATTTAAGATATATATTCTTTTGTAATGTGCATAACTTACCTATGCACAAATTGAAAATATTATAGCAGAAAAGCATTTTTTATACAATACTATTTTACTATATAAGTTTTCTTTTTTTGATTAACAAAATAATCTATTAACTCCTCATAGATTTCCCTGCCCTCCTCTTCGGACAGACTATCTACAAATTCGTCAATGTCTTCAATATGTTCTTCTTTACCAAATAATATGTAATCTGCAGAGACTCCAAACTTTTCGTTTAACGTTTTTAGCATATTTATGGTTATTGCCATAGTTCCTGACTCAATTTTTTTATAGGCAGAAAGAGAAACATCTAATTCATTTGCCATTGCAGTCTGAGTGTAGTCCATACCATTTCGTATTTCCCTAACCCTGTTTCCTGTTTCTAAATTTCTTTTTCTCTCTTCTGACAGCATAATTTATCCTTCCTGTATTTCCATGTCAAAAACTACTGTTTATCATCACATACCTTTTCTTCTAATTTCTTATAATCTGAAATCAGACTATGTAACTTTTTCTTTTCATCTTTGCCCAAATCAAACACAAACTTCCTGTTATCAAGGGTTATTTTTATATTTACGTTTTTACTTTTGACTATTTTTTCAAATTCGTCAATGTTCTCTGTGGAAAACGCCATTGCATTATATGTATTCCCATCATCAGCACTTTTCTTTTCATCCTTAAATATATTAAACTTAAGGCTTTCTTTGTCTGATAAAATGGTAAATTCCTTTGAAATTTTGTCATCTTTTATATCGGAAACATTATAAAATCCACCAAATATTATTCGTGGGTCTAAATAATACTCTCCATCTTCGCATGATACATAAAATCTGAAATACAGGCTAAATACCTCTTCTACACTTTCACCTCTGTACATGGGAAATTCAAATCTGTAAAATTCCTTTTCCTGCCTATTTCCCTCCAACGCACTGTCATTCCATATTTTTTCGATATCTTTTCGCTGCAATCCTATTTTACTGCTTTGTATGGTAGATGTTTCCTTAGTGTTTTGATTCTCATACTTTGTGTAATCTTTGCTGTTGTTTTCTTTTATTCTATACATTATTACCAGTGCCATAATCAAAATTAAAATGCATGTCATGACAATTGTAACTGCTGTTTTTTTCCTTTTATCCAAGGTACCCTCCCTGTATTGTAAAGCATATTTTTTAATTTAAGGCATACCGTTTTATGTGCCCGAACATAATTATTATATATCTTTTTTCATATGCTTTCAATAAAAAGGGAGGATACCTTCAGGCATTTTCGAGAAACTTTCCATTGCCTTATCATTCATTACCAATTCAAATCCCAATCCCAAAGGTATTTCTTCACTATTTTTTCCATACTCTTCTATAATATTCCTGCCGCCTGAAGTATCATGTATATGACTCCCACAATCCAGCTGGAAAATATTCCATACAAAATAACCGGCCCTGCAATGGTAAATATTTTTGCTCCAACACCAAATATCTGCCCTTCTGCCTTAAATTCAATTGCCGGTGCCACCACTCCATTGGCAAAACCTGTTATGGGAACCAGACATCCGGCTCCCCCTTTTTTGGCTATTTTCGGATAAATATTAAGACCTGTTAAAATAACACTTTCTAAAATAAGCACCAGTGTAGTCCAGGCTGCGGCATCCTCTTTGTTCATTCCAAAGTAAGTAAATATTGCCACCCATATCTGCCCCATAAGGCAAATAATTCCCCCTATCCAGAATGCATTAAACACATCGGTAAACAACTTATTGTCAGGAGTTATCCGATTAACATATTCATTATATTTTTGTTTTCTTTCTTCGCTTTCCATTACTTTCCCCTTTATGCTTTCATTAATGCTATTTTTTAACCCATCCGTTAGCGAACTGAATTATTGCCGCCGTTACTTTTCCCACTGCCACAGCTAAGATAATATAACTAAAACCTATTCTCAGTTTCACTCTTCTGGCAAAAATTGCCGTAGCATTTAATGCCTCAGCTAAAGAT
>NZ_CAKVZL010000117.1:0-5519 GCF_934835595.1 Eubacterium sp. AF15-50 | reverse complement strand
GGGCTATATCCAATAGGAGAAGGTGCAGGATATGCCGGAGGAATAACATCTGCGGCAATAGATGGAATTAAGGCATTTGAGGCATTGGCAAAAAAATACAGACCTTTGCAATAATGACTTTTTTGAAAAAATGTAGTATTATATAAAGATGTGTTAAATGTAGAAACATTGTTAAGGAGAGGCATTATGAATATACGTTTTTTGGCGCAGTCAGAATACTTTAACGGATTACATTTAAAAGATGATATTATTTTGGAAAAGGAATATGAACAGGGTCCTTTTACTAATCTGCCAAAGGTGAGATATTTTCTGTATTATCTTGAGGAAAATGTAAGAAAGGAAGTTATGCCATATACTGACAAGGTAGATGTTTTTAATATTACCAATTGTCAGTATGAATCAGATTATCTGTATTTTACTGAGTACACTGATATGTTAGACGGCGGCTACACTTTTAATATTATAAGATATAATATAACAGACCATACTCATACAAAGATTATTTCTCTAAAGGACAATATTAATTTGTATCCTGACAATAAGCAGATAAAAATCTTTATTTTAGATGAGTCAAATCTGATTATTCAAAGAGCTCTTCCAAAGGTAAGTGCCAATGGACTGTTAAAGGAATTTTTTGATTTCACCTTGGTTTTATTTGATTTTGTTAAAAATAAGCAGATTGTAATTGAAGACGAAAATCTGAAAAATAACGGTATTGAGTTTGTCCTTCCATACAATGAGACAAACTGCATAATGAAAACGGGATATTCGGTTTTTGAAAACGACAGACATTTAAACCTTGAGAAGGAAGAGGCAGCTGTTGAGAACCTTATAATTGTAAACATTAAGCAGTTTATCAGTGATTTAAAGTTAGAACAGCAAAATATGGTTATGAATTCCATAGACCAGGCTTACTATGATACAACGGTAATTAATGCAAAAATTATTGATAATTTTTTGATTTATTCAAAGTTTAACTATGAAAAAAATGATGAAATAATTGTTTTTTACGATTTAACTTCAAAAAAGGAAGAAGAGAAAATTTATACCTGCATTAATAAAACCACAACAGGGGAGTATCTTCTTAAAAATGCAACAGTTATAGATAATAAGCCTTATATGATTAAGAAAAATTCTTCAGGCACCCAGTTCTTTAACTTAATTACAAATGATGTGGATGCAACATATCCTGAGGATTTAAATATAAAATTTGTAAATAACAACACGGTTATTTCAACATTTGCAGATAGAACTTTATTTGGCAAGGAAATTAAGTTAGTGGGAATACATAAGTTCCCGTCAAAGAAAATTATTTTACAGGAAAGGGGAGAATATATAGGCAGTGTTGCTTCTAACAACGAGACTACATATATATTCCTAAAATAAAATGGACAAAAACAAAATTAACAGAATTAATGAATTATATAAAAAGTCAAAGACAACAGGACTTACTGAGGCTGAAAAGGAAGAACAGCAGAAACTTAGAACAGAATATAGAATGGCAATTATTGGTAATTTAACAGGAGAGCTTAATACCATGAGCATTAAGTATCCTGACGGAACAATTAAAAAAGTACAGCCTAAAGGGGATGGACATTAATTTAAAATGACAACAAAAGACTCTTTACGAAAAGAAATACAAAATAAAAGAAAAGAAATGCCTAAAAATCAGGTAGACATATTAAGTAAAAAGATATGTGAAAGATTAATAGACAGTTCCGTTTACAGGGAAGCTAGGTCAGTGTTTTGCTATAATTCCATAAGAAATGAAGTGGATTTATCATTTCTTATAGAAAAGGCAATTGCAGATGGGAAGAGGGTTTCTCTGCCCAAGGTTCTTGATAAGGCAGGCATTATGAAGTTTTATGCCATTGACAGGTTATCAGGGCTTAAAAAGGGAGCTTATGGGATATTTGAGCCTGATGAAAAAAATGAAGAAACTACGGCTGATTTAATATTAGTTCCGGGAGTGGTTTTTTCTGAAAGTGGTGACAGAATAGGTCAGGCAGGAGGCTTTTACGACAGATACCTTAAGGATTACCCTATTAAGTCTGTGGGAATATGCTATGATTATCAGATTTTTGAGGAAATACCCACAGAGGACCATGATGTGAAAATGTATCATATTATTAGCGAAAAAAGATTTATAAATATTAATTAAAACAGGAGATTAGAATGAGTTTTACTAACGAGACGGAAAAGCAGAAATATTATATACAGAAATGTAAGGAATTAGTGAAAATAAAAGAACAGCAATATGGCAGAAAACTTTCAACATGTGTTGTCACTTTCGGCTGTCAGATGAATTTTAAGGATTCAGAGAAACTGATGGGTATACTTAGTGAAATAGGTTACGAAGAAACTGACGATGAACATGCTGATTTGGTGTTGTATAATACCTGTACCGTAAGGGAGAATGCCAATTTAAAGATATATGGAAGGTTAGGCTATCTTTCAAAGATAAAAGAGAAGAATCCTGAAATGATTATAGGTTTGTGTGGATGTATGATGCAGGAGCCACAGGTAGTTGAAAAGTTAAATAAAAGTTACAGATTTATTGATATAATTTTTGGAACCCACAACATATTTTTGCTGGCACAGCTTTTATACGAGAGACTTATAAGCGGACACAAGGTTGAAGATATATGGGATGGAACAACGGAAATAGTTGAGGAGCTTCCAACAGTGAGAAAGTATGACTTTAAATCCGGCGTAAACATTATGTACGGCTGCAACAATTTTTGCAGTTACTGTATTGTTCCCTATGTAAGAGGCCGGGAAAGAAGCAGAAATCCAGAAGATATTATTGATGAAATTAAGCAGTTGGTAGCTAACGGTGTTGTGGAAATAATGCTTTTAGGTCAAAATGTTAATTCATATGGAAAGACTCTTGAAAATCCCATAACCTTTGCACAGCTTTTACAGCGGATAGAGGATATTGAGGGACTTAAGAGGATTAGATTCATGACCTCCCATCCAAAGGATTTGTCAGATGAATTAATAGAGGTTATGGCGAAATCAAAGAAAATATGTAAGCAGATGCATTTGCCCCTTCAGTCTGGAAGCAGCCGTTTACTTAAAATCATGAACCGACATTATAACAAGGAACAATATTTAACCCTTGTGGAAAAATTAAGAAAAGAAATACCGGATATTGGTATTACAACAGATATTATAGTGGGATTTCCGGGAGAAACAGAAGAAGACTTTGAAGAAACCCTTGATGTTGTAGAAAAGGCACAGTATGATTCAGCCTTTACATTTATATATTCTAAACGTTCCGGAACACCTGCTGCAAAAATGCCTGACCAGGTGCCGGAGGATGTTGTAAAAGATAGATTTGACAGACTTTTAAGTTTGGTAAATAGCATCTCAAAAGAAAAAACAAAAGCTTTAGAAGGTAGTGTTCAGGAAGTTTTGGTAGAAGAAGTAAATAAAAAAATTCCGGGATATGTTTCAGGAAGATTAAGCAACAATTCAGTTGTACATTTTCCGGCTGATGTATCTCTAATCGGAAGTCTTGTAAATGTTAAATTAGAAGAAGCAAAAGGTTTTTACTATATGGGAGAAATGGTGGATTAATATGGCTTTACCACAGATGATGCAGGACGTATGGGATAATCACTTAAGTGAACTTACGCCTATGATGAAAATGTATTTAGAAACAAAAAAGCAGAATGATGACTGTATAATATTTTACCGTTTAGGGGATTTTTATGAAATGTTTTTTGACGATGCAATAACAGCATCAAAGACTATGGAAATTACCCTTACGGGAAAAAGCTGTGGATTAAAGGAAAGGGCACCTATGTGTGGTGTCCCATATCATGCAGTGGATACTTATATAAATAAGTTAGTTACAAGAGGATATAAAGTCTGCATAGTTGAACAGACTGAAGACCCGGCACAGGCAAAGGGGCTTGTTAGAAGAGAGGTTGTAAGAATTGTCACACCGGGAACTAACTTAAATACCACGGCAATGGATGAGGGAAAGAATAATTATCTTATGTCCATTGCTTATGTAGGGGGAAAATTTGGTATTTCAATAGCAGATGTAACTACAGGAGATTACTATGTTACGGAAGTGGCAACTGAAAGAAATGTTTTAGATGAAATAAACAAGTTTACCCCTAGTGAAATAATATGTAATCACTCATTTTTAATGTGCGGTATGGATATAGAAGATATAAAAAATCGTCTATCCATATCTGTTTTTGAGTTAGAGGAATGGTATTTTGATGAGGAAAACTGTTCAGATATTCTTAAAGAACATTTTAATATAATAGACTTATCAGGGCTTGGTATTTCTGAAATGAGTTTAGGAATTATTGCCTCAGGCTCACTTCTTAAATATCTTTATGAAACTCAGAAAAATTCCCTTTCACATTTGTCTAAGCTTATTCCGTACTCTACTAGTACCTTTATGATTTTAGACACTTCCACAAGAAGAAATTTGGAACTGTGTGAAACTTTAAGGGAAAAGCAAAAAAGAGGTTCCCTGCTGTGGGTTCTTGATAAAACAAAAACTGCCATGGGAGCAAGAACTTTAAGAAATTATATTGAGCAACCCTTAATAGATAAAGAAGAAATTATAAACAGACAAAAGGTGATTGAGGAGCTTAACAATTCCCTTATTACCCGTGATGAACTTAGGGAATATCTTGCTCCTATTTATGATTTGGAAAGATTACTTAGCAAAATTTCCTACAGGTCTGCAAATCCAAGGGATTTAATTGCATTTAAAACATCATTGGAAATGTTACCTCATATTAAGAACATCATAAAAGATTTTAAGTCTCCACTGTTTCTTGATATATTAGGCAGATTAGATACATTAGAGGACATAACAAAGCTTATTGCTGAATCAATAAATGATGACCCTCCTATTAATATTAAAGAAGGTGGAATAATCAGAAGTGGCTACAATGAGGAAATTGATAAATTAAGAAGTGCCAAAACAGAGGGTAAAACATGGTTAGCTCAGCTTGAAGCAGATGAAAAGGAAGCTACAGGCATTTCTAAGTTAAAAATTAAATATAACAAGGTTTTCGGATATTATATTGAAGTTTCAAATTCATTTAAGGATTTAGTGCCGGATTATTATATTAGAAAACAAACCCTTACTAATGCAGAAAGATACACTACAGATAAGTTAAAGGAACTTGAAGAGGTTATTGTAGGGGCAGAGGACAAGCTGTTTTCTCTTGAATATAATATATTTACGGCTATTCGTGATGAAATATTTAACCAAATAAACAGAATACAGCAGACTGCAAAGGCAGTGGCTCAAATTGATGTTTTTGCATCCCTTGCCTTTGTTGCTGAAAGAAATCATTATGTGAAGCCGAAAATAAATGAAAAGGGTGTAATCGACATAAAAGACGGAAGACATCCTGTAGTAGAGAAAATGATTCCTGAGAATATGTTTATAGCTAATAACACATATCTTGACATGAATCATAACAGATTATCCATTATTACAGGTCCTAACATGGCAGGAAAATCTACATATATGAGAC
>NZ_CAKVZL010000116.1:0-5536 GCF_934835595.1 Eubacterium sp. AF15-50 | reverse complement strand
GGATTCGTCAGCAGATTAAGATTGCTTTCTTAAATGTAACAGCAGATCAGGCTAAGACAGCAGTTATCGCTTATGAGCCAATCTGGGCTATTGGAACAGGTAAGACAGCAACATCTGACCAGGCTGAAGAAGTATGTGCAGCAATCAGAGAATGCATTAAGGAAGTTTATGATGAAGCTACAGCTGAAGCAATCAGAATTCAGTATGGCGGATCAATGAATGCCGGAAATGCAGCTGAGTTATTAGCTAAACCTGACATTGACGGTGGTTTAGTAGGCGGTGCAAGCCTTAAGCCGGATTTTGGAAAGATTGTAAACTATAACAAATAATAAATTGTCTAAACATACAGGACGCCGGATGTAACCGGCGTTCTGTTATGGGTTTATAGAGAATAAAGGAGAAATAGAATGAGCAAGAAACCTACGGTATTGATGATATTAGACGGTTACGGTTTAAATGATAAAGTAGAAGGAAATGCTGTTTTACAGGCAAATACACCTAATATGGATAAGCTTATGGCTGAGTATCCATACGTTAAAGGTTATGCCAGTGGTTTAGCAGTAGGTCTTCCTGATGGACAGATGGGTAACTCAGAGGTTGGACATCTTAACATGGGTGCAGGACGTATTGTTTACCAGGAACTTACAAGAATCACAAAAGAAATTGAAGACGGAACATTCTTTGAAAATGAAGAGCTTGTAAAGGCAATGGAAAATGCCAAGAATAACAACAGTGCACTTCATATTTTCGGATTATTGTCAGACGGTGGTGTGCACAGTCATAACACACATATTTATGGCACAATTGAAATGGCAAAGAAATTCGGATTAGACAAGGTATATGTTCATGCATTCTTAGACGGAAGAGATACACCTCCATCATCAGCTGCTGAATATATGGAACAGTTAGTTAAAAAGATGAAGAAAATCGGTGTTGGTGAAGTAGCTACCGTTTCAGGACGTTATTATGCAATGGACAGAGATAACAACTGGGATAGAGAAGAAAAGGCATATGTGGCAATGACAAAGGGTGAAGGGGTACAGGAAACTGACCCGGTTGCAGCTATAAAGGATTCTTATGCAAAGGATGTAACAGATGAATTTATGCTTCCAACAGTTATTACTAAAGACGGACAGCCTGTAGCAACTATTAAAGACGGTGACTCGGTGGTATTTTGCAACTTTAGACCTGATAGAGCACGTCAGATTACAAGAGCTTTCTGCGCAGATGACTTTACAGGATTTAACAGAGAAAAGAAGCTTGATTTAGTATTTGTATGCTTTACAGAATACGATGTTACTATTCCAAATAAGTTAATTGCATTTAAGAAGGTAGAAGTAACAAACACATTTGGTGAATTCCTCGCAGCTAATGGATTAAAACAGGCAAGAATAGCTGAAACAGAAAAATATGCCCATGTAACATTCTTCTTTAACGGTGGTGTGGAAGAACCAAACGAAGGAGAGGACAGAATATTAGTTGAATCTCCTAAGTATGTTCCAACATACGACAAGAAGCCTAGAATGAGTGCATATACAGTTTGTGATGAAGTTTGCAAGGCGATTACAGGTGGAAAATACGATGTGATTATAACAAACTTTGCTAACCCTGACATGGTAGGTCATACAGGAGTTATGGAAGCTGCGGTTAAGGCAATAGAAGTTATTGATGAGTGTGTTGGTGAAGTGGTTGAATTTATCAAAGAAGTTGACGGACAGTTATTTATCTGCGCAGACCATGGTAATGCAGAGCAGTTAATTGACTACGAAACAGGAGAACCATATACAGCACATACAACTAATCCAGTACCATTTATTTTGGTTAATGCAGATCCTAAATACACATTAAGAGAAAATGGTGTGTTAGCTGATATTGTTCCTACATTAATTGAACTTATGGGAATGGAACAGCCAAAGGAAATGACAGGAAAATCACTTTTAATTGAAAAATAATTAAATTATATATGATTTGAGGCGTGACAGTTTATAAAATTGCCACGCCTTTAATATTAAAAGGAATGCAATGAAAAAAAGAAAAAAAGCAAAAATGAATTATACTCGGTATCGTTCCAGGTATATAAGAAGGAAAAAATTAAACACAAAAAGAGTTGCTATATGCATATTAAGTATATGTCTTGTAATAACAGCAGCTGTAACAGCCGGTATTGCAGGGAAAAAGAAAAATAATAATGTAAAAGAGGCAATGGCTACTCCTGCATACACAAAAAATGAAACTACAGATAATAAGGAAAAAGAAACCACAAAAAAAGTAAAGGCAGAAAAGACAGATGTTACCCTTATTGCGGTTGGAGACGATTTGGTAAGTGATTCGGTTTTATATACAGCTAAAAGAAGCGATGGAACCTATGATTTTTCAAGTGTGTATGAAAAAATGAAGCCGGATTTTAAAAAAGCAGACATAGCTATTATAAATCAGGAAACAATACTTGGTGGAGACAAGTTTGAATATAAAGGTTATCCATGCTTTAACACCCCTGACAGCATGGGAAAAGCCATTATGGATGCAGGGTTTAACATTGTGCAGCAGGCATCAAATCATTCCTATGATACGGGAGTAGAAGGAATAGAACATTGTATTAAATATTGGAAAAAACATAAAAAGAAAGTTCTTATGGTGGGACTTAATGAAAATGAAGAAGAATACAATACCATTCCCATATTTAAGTGTAAGGGTATAAAGTTTGCCATTCTTAATTATACATATGGCTTAAATGGCTTTAAATTGCCTGAGGATAAAGGATATCTTGTAAATCTTTTAGATGATGCCCACTGGGATAAGGTAAAGTCAGATATAGAAAAAGCTGAACAGATAGCAGACTTTACCATTGTACTTCCCCATTGGGGGCAGGAATATGTTCAGCCGGACCCAATACCGGAGCAGGAAAAGTGGGCGAAGATGATGGTTGAAGCAGGAGCAGATTTAATAATAGGAACCCATCCTCATGTAGTTGAAAAAATTCAATGGATTAAATCTGATAACGGAAATTCGGCATTATGCTATTATTCCCTTGGAAATTACACCTCCGGACAGGAAAACTGGAAAACGCTGTTAGGAGGAATGGCAAAGCTAACCATTAGAAAAGATGAGAAAGGTATACGAATATTAAAAAAGAAGGCAGGAGTCGTTCCTACAGTTAATCACTATGTGTGGGGAAAGTCTCAGGGAGTGATAAGACAGCAATATACATATAGACTGTCTGAATATTCACAGGACATGTTGCAGGGACACAGTATACAGTGGTCAAATCCTGTGACATACACGGATTTAACAAAACTTTCCCAGGAAGTTTTTGGAGACTGGGTGATAGAATAAAAAATAATAATAAATTGGATAAAAACCTCTCATATGTACAAAATAATTACTGGTAATTATTTAACGCAATGGGAGGTTTTTATGTATAAATATTTGAAAATAGTAAATGTAAAGGGCAGGGAAGTCATGGATTCAAGGGGAAATCCTACAGTGGAAGCGGAAGTTACCGTAAAGGCTTTGGGAATGCCAGGAGAAATATATACAGGATGTGCCATTGTTCCATCAGGAGCATCTACAGGTATATTTGAGGCGGAGGAATTAAGAGATGGAGAAAAAAGGTATGGTGGAAAAGGTGTATTAAAAGCAGTAAAAAACATTAATGAGGAAATATATCCTGCTTTAGAAGGAGAAAATGCCTTAAATCAAAATAAAATAGACCATATTATAATGAATCTGGACAAATCTGAAAATAAGGGAGAATTAGGGGCTAATGCAATACTTGCAGTATCAATGGCAAATGCGAAGGCCTGTGCTTTAGCTTTAAATATTCCTGAATATAAATATGTGGGAGGAATAAGTGCCAAAACTCTGCCGGTTCCAATGATGAACATATTAAATGGTGGTGCCCACGCATCAAATAATATTGATGTACAGGAATTTATGATTTTGCCTGTTGGAGCTGACAGTTTCAGGGAAGGGCTTAGATGGTGTGCAGAAGTTTATGACAGTCTGAAAAAAATACTGAAATCCAAGGGATTATCAGTGGCAGTAGGAGATGAAGGAGGATTTGCCCCTGATTTGTCAGGGGAAGAAGAAGCCCTTGATATTATTGTAAAAGCTATAGAAAATGCAGGATACAAGGCTAATGAGGATTTTAAAATATCCCTTGATGTGGCAGCTTCCGAGTGGAAAACAAATCAGGTGGGAGAGTATCTTATGCCAAAGAAAAACAAGCAGATGAATACAGATGAATTAATAGAAATGTGGGAAGAAATTTCAGATAAGTATCCTATTTTTTCCATTGAAGATCCCTTAGATGAGGAAGACTGGAAAGGCTGGGAGAAAATCACGGAAAAATTAGGAGATAAAATCCGTTTAGTTGGAGATGATTTGTTTGTTACTAATGTTAAAAGACTTAAAAGGGGATTAAAAAATAAATGTGCCAATGCAATATTAATTAAACCAAATCAGATAGGAACAGTAACGGAAACCTTAAATGCAGTAAAGATGGCTCAAAATATGGGATATATTGCCATTATGTCCCATCGTTCAGGGGAAAGTGAAGATACAACAATAGCTGATTTGGCAGTAGGATTAAATACAGGGTATATAAAAACCGGAGCACCTTGCAGGGGAGAGAGGACGGCTAAATATAACAGGTTATTAAGAATTGAAGAGCAGATGGGTATTTAGAAAAATATATCAATTGTCCGCTGAGAAGGCAACTCCTGGAAACAGGAGTTGTTTTACAGATTTTGTCCTTGGGCATTTTCAGGAGCTAATTTCTCATTTGCGATATATTCGTAAATGTTGTCCAATTCATGGATTGATCCTTCCACAATTTATACTTGATTTTAGTACCTTAATATGTTAAGATAATCAATGTTTGATACGAATTAGAGGAGGAAACGTGTGGCGTTTTCCATAAAGAAATATAGAGGAGGTGTGGACATTGACATTATTAAGAGTATTAACAGTAGTGTTTATGATAATTTGTTTAATTATAACAGTAGTTATCTTACTTCAGGAAGGAAAGCAGGCAGGTCTTACAGGAGCTATTAGTGGCGCTGCTGAATCATATTGGGGAAAGAACAAAGGACGTTCAATGGAAGGTAAGCTTGAAAAAGCTACTAAGGTTTGCGTAGTTTTATTCTTTGTAATTTCTATAATTCTTAATATGGGATTTATCAATTATTAAGATTAATTAAAAATGACTGACTGATGAAGGTGTAGATTTCTACACCTTTTTTCTATATATTGAGAAAGGATATTGAATGGCAGAATATAAAGACATAATAGAAGAAAAGAAAAAGGTGCTTATGAGTCTTATGAATGATAAGCATTATGTACCAATGAAGTTTAAAGAGTTAGCAGTAATATTAAATGTAAAAAAAGAAGACAGAAAACTGTTGGATTTTGTATTGTCTGAGCTGGTTAACGAAGGAAAAATAACCATATCCAAAAGGGGGTGCGAAACGTTCCATAGTGAAAAGCTATGGCACGATTGCAACTAATAATTGAATAAAAAATAGTAGTAAATCGG
>NZ_CAKVZL010000115.1:0-5615 GCF_934835595.1 Eubacterium sp. AF15-50 | reverse complement strand
GAATACTTCCTAAAGGTGTTAGTTTTTCACCCCTCACTGTTGCTGACGTAACGTTAATCTGTTGTCATATAAACAGTGTTCTTCGTGAAAATTTAGATAACAAAACACCTTTTGATTTAATGGACTCCAAAGACGGGAAAAAGTTATTGTCTTTGCTACAACTTTCACCTATTCCACCCGATGAAGTTACTTTGAGTCCAAAGCTACTTAAGCGTTAATTAACATTTTAATTGCTCAAACAAAGACTCCCATATCTTTTAAAGAAGCGGGGTTGCAGTTATTTTTTCAAAACTAATGTTATGCCGCTTATTAACTATGCACGAAAATATAGCAAAACAATAACTTTTTTATTATTATACACCATTTAAAGCTCAATTTTCACCCCATTTAAGGTTTAAAAAATTTGGTGTCAATATGTTCGTGCAGTTACTTTTTCATTTAAAGGAACTTTTGTTCGGTTTTTCCGTGGTTCCTTCAACCCTACAGGATTTTTTTCAAATTGTTTATATTTTATTGTAATTATTGCTAATCTATATGCCTAAAAAGTGCTTGTTCCTAGATATGTACAGGATATTTTTTAAATTCAAATTTTTTTATTGTAAAATTTGTGATTTCATTCCCTTCAACACCCCTTCGCAACAAATAATTACATTAATTTTTTCAAATCAAATTTGTTTTATTGTAAAATCCACGATTTCATCGCATATAACCTCCCCCCACCCACCAACAATTACATTAATTTTTTCAATCTAAATTTGTTTTATTGTAAACTTAGTAATTTAATTCCTTCGCCCACCTGCTCTCACGCCACTACCGGCAATCCCACCGGCATTTCCTTAACAATAATAAAAAGACGCTCATGCCATTTTCTGACACAGACGCCTCTCAAATTATCTCTTTTCCTACATTTTTATTACATTTTTCCCATTTTTTTCATATACTGCATTTACACTACATTTTCCCATTTTTTCCCTATACTGCATTTACACTACTTTTCCACGCATCTTCCCTATACTACTTTTCTTCTATCTTTCTCATTACGTCCTTATATCCACTCCAGTCCGTAATGTAAATATCCGCCAGTTCCTTTACCTGCTCCTGGTTTCCGGCACTGCTTTCATCATATATTCCCACAGTGTTTAACCCCATGCCCTTAGCTGTTCTCATAGAGTATGCGGCATCCTCAAACAACCACGTATCAGCAGTTGTTGTTCCCATCTTCTCCATTGCCTTTAAGAAAATATCCGGTGAAGCTTTTCCTTTTCCCACTTCAGTAGTGGTAAATATTTCATCAAAATACTTCATAAGGTCAAGTCGTTTAAGAGCTGCCTCAATCATAGGTCTGTCTGTAGATGTGGCAATAGTCATTTTAATGTCCATCTCCTTTGCATCCTCTAGGAAATTTCTCACATATTTCTTTTCCATTGCTTCCTTATCATAGAATTCAAACACCCTGTTGTTTATTCCGTCACAGATTTCCTCTATGGAAAGGTCAAGACCGTAGTTCTTTTTAAGATATTCTGCCCCTTCCGCCATGGTCAGGTCAAACATTACTTCTCCAATATTTTCATCTGTTTTAATTCCTAAACTTTCAAGATACAACTTTCCTGCATCCATCCATATGGACATTGAATCAAGTATTGTTCCGTCTACATCAAAAATAAATCCTTTAGCCAAACTTATTCTCCTTTCCTGCTAATCTGCCAAAAAGCCACGGCACTTGCAGCTGCCACATTTAATGAGTCAACTCCGTTAGCCATAGGTATTTTTACTGTATAATCACTTGCCTCAATGGTTTCAGCCATTAAGCCTTCCCCTTCTGTTCCAAGTATAATGGCAAGCTTTTCCTGTGACAACAATTCTTTATTATCAATACTTACTGAATTGTCAGTAAGTGCCATTGCCGCAGTTTTAAATCCCATATTTTTAAGGATTTTCATGCCATCATATGGCCATTTTAACTCCCCATCAAAAAAAGTCCAGGAAATTTGAAACACAGTTCCCATACTTACCCTTATGGCACGTCTGTATAGTGGATTGCTGCACCCCGGTGTCATTAAAACAGCGTCCATTCCAAGAGCTGCTGCCGAGCGAAATATTGCCCCTATATTAGTTGGATTCATAACATTTTCCAATATGGCTATTCTCTTAGCCCCGGCACAAACCTCTTCTATGGTTTTAAGCTTTGTTCTGTGCATAGCACATAACATGCCTCTTGTAAGTTTAAATCCTGTTATTTTTGATAACACATCAAACTCCGCTGTATACACCGGAACACTGCCACATTTTTTTATAATGTGTTTTGCCTCTCCATCTATATGTCTGTGTTCCACCAGCATGGAAATAGGTTGGTATCCTGCATCTAAGGCTCTCTCCACTACCTTTGGACTTTCCGCTATAAAAATTCCACCGTCCCTGCCAAAGCCTCTAAGCAGCTCCGGCTCGTTACATCTGGCATATATATCTAGTTCCTTAGATTCAAAATCCGTTATTTCCACAATGTTATTATTATGCATTCTTAACTCCAAATTTGCTTACTATCACACATATAATCACGGTAATTACCATATCCGGCAATGTATTACCTACAATTATATCTACTGTCATCAAATATCTGTACAGTACAAATCCGATTATCCATATGACCACATTTGCTACTTCCACATTTTTTTCTGTGCTATCCTTCTTTATAATAAAGAAATCCGCTATCTGAATTGCAATCATTGGTGCAAAAACTGAACCGATTAAGTACAAAAATTCTGTAATATCATCCATTGGATAAACAATTGCAGCTATTGTTCCCACTATTGTAACAGCGATTGCCATATATTTTCCTTTTATTTTATGTGAAATGGTTTCGCTGGAAATTCCTGCTGAATAAGCATCTAAATAAGTAGTTGTAACTGTAGAAAATACAATTATTAAAAGACCTGCAATTCCCAAACCTGCCTTTAACATAATCTGGTCAATTCCTGCATCCTGTGTATAAATTGCAGCTCCCATTCCGATTATGTACATCCAACAGCTTACCAAACCATATACAATGGCACTGGCTGCAGTTGCTTTAACAGGCTTTTCGGCTTCTCTTGTGTAATCACTAATAAGAGGCAGCCATGAAAGAGGCATTGCAACGGCTAATTCCACTGCTGCTCCAAAGGTAAGCCCGTCTCCTGCAACACTAACCATCTGATGATTGTCAAAAAATACTACTTTACAAAGAATAATTGTAAGTATAAATAACGCTGACATTGCTACCACATTTATTTTTTCCACATTGCTTATTCCCACAATAATCCACAAAATAATAAGTACGCCTATTACAAGACACCATACCCATTTTCCTGTGTTAAATATGCCGTTAGCAGATATTGCTCCATCATAAATCATTATTGCCGTCCATCCTGCTAACTGAATTACATTTAATGCTGAAAAGATAATGCTTCCTTTTTGTCCAAAGCTTATCTTAACTGTTTCCATTGAACTTTTCTTTGTTTTAGCGCCAATTATTCCTGCTAAAAACAATAACACACACCCAATAATATGTCCAATAACTGTTGCCAGTATCCCCTTTGTCATACCAAGGGATGCCAAATATGTTCCTGTTACGATTTCTGCAATTGATACCCCTGCCCCAAACCAGATTAAACTGTTACTAAATACTGATGTTCCTTTTTTCTCCATGTGATGTTCCTCTTTCCTTTATATTTTAGTATTCGCCTTTAATTGCAAATGCGTGGTTCATAGGCCCACTGCCTTTTCCTAAATCAAGCATTGCAGCCAATGCTCCTGAAATGTAAGCTTTTGCTTTTTCTACTGACTCATCTAAATCTCTGCCTTTTGCCAGATTTGAGGCAATGGCACTAGAAAGAGTGCATCCTGTTCCGTGAGTATTTGGATTATTAATTCTTTTTCCGTAAAACCACTTGTATTCCCCGTTGCTATATAACAAATCGTTGGCGTCATTTATGCTATGACCTCCCTTGCATAATACGGAGCAGTTATATTTTTCACTAATATATGCTGCTGCCTTAATCATGTCTTCCTCATTGCTAATAGTCATTTCCGACAATACTTCCGCTTCCGGAATATTTGGCGTAATCACTGTGGCTAATGGTATAAGGTATTCCTTTAATGTTGCAATTGCATCATCGCTAATTAATTTAGCTCCACTGGTTGCCACCATTACCGGGTCTAAAACAATGTTTTTTCCATTGTATTTTTTCAAGTTACAGGCTATGGTTTTAATAAGTTCACCGGAAGATACCATACCTATCTTAATTGCATCCGGTGTAATATCCTCAAAAATAGCCTTTAGCTGTGCCTCTAAAAATTCAGGGCTTACCTCATAAATGTCTGATACGCCGGTGGTATTTTGTGCAGTTAAAGCTGTAATGGCACTCATGGCATAAACACCATTAGCTGTCATTGTCTTTATATCTGCCTGTATTCCGGCGCCTCCACAAGAATCGCTTCCCGCAATTGTTAATGCTGTGTTCATTTTCTTTCCTCCTTGCTTTTTCCTATGGTCAATAGTTTTAATCTATCGTTTTATATAGCGGTAAAAGGTGGTGCCCCCAATTTGCCGCTTTGTTTTCTTTATTTAATCATTTCTAAAGTTTTTTCTTTAAGCTCTGCTGTTGCTTCTTCAATATTTTTCTGAGCAAATATCGCACTAATTACAGCAATGCCGCATATTCCGCTACCGGATAACTCTTTTACATTATCCTTTGTAATGCCTCCAATGGCAATAACCGGAATATCCACTGCCTGGCAAATTGCCTTCAATGTATCGTAAGATACATCCTCTGCATCATCCTTTGAGCCTGTAGGGAATACTGCTCCTACTCCTAAGTAATCAGCGCCTCTCTCCCGGGCTTTTATTGCCTGCTCCACTGTTTGAGCTGACACACCGATTATTTTGTCATTGCCGATTTTTTTTCTTACATCTCCGGCTTCCATGTCACTTTGTCCTACATGCACGCCATCTGCATCCATTTTTAATGCAATGTCCACATTGTCATTTATAACAAAAGGAACCTTATACTTCTTACATAATTCCTTTATTTCAATGGCTTCCTGTAAAAAACTTTCCTCATCTAATTTTTTCTCTCTTAACTGAACAAAAGTTGCTCCGCCTTTTAATGCTTTTTCAACCTGTTCATAAAGTGTTTCGCCATTTAACCATGCTCTGTCGGTTACGGCATAAAGCAATAATTCTTCCGGTGTTGTATTACCTGATTTCATATTTTGCTCCTTTTTCTAATACTTCTCCATCCATGTTGTAAATAGCATCAATTATTCTGTTTCTGTAAGTTGAATTTCCGTCACCTTCTGCCATTCTTTCGTAGCCGATTTCTCCTGCTAACCCCATGGCACATACTGCTGCAGCTGCTGCCTCAAGTTTGTTATTCTTGTTAGCAACTACAAATGCTGTCATCATTCCTGATAACTGACAGCCTGTTCCTGTGATGGCACTCATTTCCGGTCTTCCGTTTCTTATAACATAGCACTTATCACTGTCACATACTAAATCAATTGCTCCTGTAACGGCAATAATGCTTCCCGTAGCCTTTGAAAAAGCCTTTAACTTAGCTATTGTTTCGTCTATGTTATCT
>NZ_CAKVZL010000114.1:0-5622 GCF_934835595.1 Eubacterium sp. AF15-50 | reverse complement strand
CATTATTATAGGCTTCCGTTGCCTCCTCTATAGTATCATATATGTGATATAAAACTATTATGTTGGAAGCACTGTCATTTAACGCTACAAATGTTGCCTTATATCCATTCATTGTCATATAAAGATTGTCATTGATATAACAGTCCCCGGCTGATGCCCAACATGCATACAATGTTATGTTTCCATATACATCACTGTCTATTTTTTCTATTTTGTTTGAATATGATGCATCTGTGTACCACCCCCTAAACACACTGTTTTCTTTTCGTGGTGTTGGCAGGTCTATGGTTTCACCATACACATATGAATTTACCATGTTGTTACATGTGCCACCATTTAACTGATAAGTTATATTATATTTTCCTCTGTCATAATATATTTTCAAATGTGTTCCTCCAGATTTTATGGTTCCTTCCAACACACTCTTTTCCTTATTTATAATATAACCTTTTTTCTCTGTTGGTGTTATCTGCACTTTTTCATTATTTTTACCATACTGTATGTCAGTTCCTTCCAAGTCATACTGACCACTTACATTTTGCACATAATACTCTACATAGTATTCCTGTCCCTTCATCTGGCTTTCTGTTCTTATAGTCATCTGGTTTGGTGCTGCGCTAAATTTTGCTCCATCAGAAAACTGTACTGTTTTTATTTTACTGTCTGCATTATACACTGCGTAAGTTTTCTCGCCATTTGAATCTTTAAACACCATACTTAACTCTGTATTTGAAGTAATGCCTGTCTCAGGTGTTCCTGCCTTTTGCAATGATTTTATAAATTGATAAATATGTGCATTTGTCTCACCATTTTCCGGTGTTGATCCACCCCATCTGTCAAATCCTCCGTCAGGATCAGCCATAGCCAGATACTCACTCCATATATCGTTCCATGATTTTGAATTGCCTTTATTTTTCAGCGTTTCTATACTGTTCTTTATGTATTCCTTGTTTGTGGCAAGATAATATGAACCTGCTGTTATAGGCAAAAGCTGAATTCCCTGAACCATGGCAGGATCTGCTGAAAACCATGTTGCATAGTCATATTTTCCACTCCATACGAGAGAGGCCATGTTGTTTTTTATCTGATTTGTTCCCTGTTTTACATACTTGCTATCCAGCACATCCTGATCAATATCAAACCAATATGAATTGATGGCAGACAATTCTGTTGTATATAAATAGATTCCCAAATCTTTTATTTTCTCATTGTCACTTGCCATTCCGTATAAAATCACTCCATACCAGGCATTCATTGCCTCAGATGTTGACTCCTGATTGTTTCCACTTTCAGGATCTTCAAATCCTGATGCCCATGAGTGGCCCTCAAAAGGCGAAAAGTTTCTCATATATGGATATCTTGAATCCTTGCTGTTTTGCTTTGTACATGCTATATCGTCAATTAATTCTTCTATAACAGGTGCATATTTTTTAAGCCACTGTTTATCTCTTAATCCCACCTGTGCTGCTGCTGCAATAAAATATCCATAATGAAAATGATGATCGTTCATCTGGTCAATGGAATTATAAGATGATGGGAAACTAAACAAAGAACCTATGCCATCATCATAGGCAAAATACTTTCCATCTCCATCGCCTGAGTATGTAAACCAGTCTTCCAAAGATTTTTCCATTGCCCTTAAAATGCGTTCACTGCTTTCTGTATCATTTACATCCTCTGCTGCTGCCAACATATTTGATGCACGATTTAATTGCTTTCCATACGCATATGGGTCTCCATTAGTTTCATCTACGCATAATTCATAATTACCATTTATCGGCATTTTTGATGTCATGTATTCATTTACATATTCTTTTAACTTGCTTTTGTCATTGTCTGCTACTCCTGTTACAAAAGGAAGTACACCTGAATATTTAAGTTCTGTTGTAAATGATGAACCCTTTACAAACTTTACTGTTCCTCTTAAGGTTCTTGCTGTATTTTTCATGTATGAAATATTTGTCTTTATATTTTTGTACTGATGTGGCATTATGCCCATTATTGTTCCATCAACTGTGCTTTCGCTTTTTTTATCAACTGTATAAATGTATTTTGTAGACACAGTTGAAACCTGCTGATTATATGTGTATTCAGCTTTTGTATCTGTTATAAAATTGTAAGCATATGCTTTATATTCCTTTGCAATTGCCAATGCTTCTGCATCACTTCCATCTGACTCTGTAAGCCATGCCATTGAAAAATATGCTTTCTGCTCTGATGAAAATTCTATATTAATATTTCCAACACTACTTGAACTATTGTCTGTCTGTGTCAGTGTTGTTCCCTTAGGCAGATATATTCCATAATAATCATATTTTGGATAGCCGTTTTTTTCATCAATGTCATCATATACTTTTAGAACTACATATGACGATTTTTTAAGAGTTGTACCATCATAATAAATAATCTTTGAATCAACATCTTTTCTGTATTTTGCAACTGTCAGCTTTTTGCTGTTCTTTAATGTAAAAAATCCAAAGGGACTTCCCTGTACAATTGTTGTTTTCAGATATTGACTGTTATCATTTTTGTTTTCCAAAACCACATCATATGTCCAATCAGATATTTTATCTACCTTTGCATTTTCCGTGGAAAAGTCCGGTCTTACGGAAAAATCTGTATAATCTCCATTTGTAGTAAGAGTCATAACGCAATATGTAGAACCAATTCTTGTACTTGGCTTTGATATCCACATACCATCTTTCGCAGCTTTAAATGCCAATGGATAAGTATACATGCTACCAGAATACTTATTATTTCCATTAAAATTCCACATTGCAGATGTTCCCCAGTTATTTGTATCAAAAGCTCCATTGTTATTATCATAATTATCTGTTGTAAATCTTGTTACATTGCTATTACTTTTAGATGGCAGTTTTGATGCATCACTTTGCAACGCCTTTGGCAATCCTTCTGCAATACTTCCACTTCCCATATATTTTGTCTGTTCTCCTTTTACTGTAAATAAATTTGGCACTGATATCCCTCCAAATGCCATTGACAAACATACAATTACACATACTATTTTTTTTAATGCTTTACTCATAAATATCTCTCCTCTAAAGAACTATTAACATTTTTCAAAAAAAGCAACTCTATTATCAGTTATAAAACAAACTTAAATATAGTACAAGATGCTTGTTTTTAAAATTTATATGCATTTTTCATCTTATATCACTATTTCTTTTTCCATCTTGAAAGGGCTAAACTTCATAATAACAGGTCGTTGTCTGAACATCTGACTTTTTGCTTATAACTTCTTAACCTTAAAAGTTATTGTTTACTTTATGAATACATTTTTGCCACTGCTATCAATACGTTTTTATTTGTTCTGTATATTTTTTTAAATTCACTATTTTTTACAGGTGCAGGCATTGGACCTGTTTCCAATGTGCAGTTTAATATATTTCTATCATCCAGATAATCACTGAATGTTCCATACTGCGTCTCACAACTTATTATGTGGGTATATTTTGTCATGGAATAAAGCATATTACTAAGTTTTGTATGCTTTCGATGGTACATAACTTCACCTGCCTGATGATAACAAATTACTACATCAGGTTTCACCTTTTCCACAACAAATATCTGTGCCTTTGTTTCCGGTGTCGTAATTGCTTCCTGATGTGCTGTTGTTACATCAACTGTTGTTGTCTCCGCTTTTACCTCCGTAAAATTAATTCCCAGCGCAATTACTCCAATTAACATTAGTAACTTTAGCGTTTTTTTCATCCGTTCCTTCCTTCCAATTTTCCGCTTGCTATTATGATGATACAATTATACTATATAATGTCTGATAATTTTATTCTTTTTTACGTTTTAGCCGTAATATTTTCGATGCAATACCGTGTTCATATATATTTTTTTAATAAAAAAACTACCAACCTTCGCACCAGAAAGCAGGTAGTTTATGCTTAATATATTTAAACAGTTAAACCCAAAATTGCATTGTCATACAAAAATTGCTTTAACTTCTTCATTTACTGTATTAAAAAAATTTTCCATGCATCTCGCATATTCAAAATTGCCTGAATATCATCCAATTGTACATTTGGAACATTTACACCACTTAAATATGTTTCTGTGCAACAGACTTAATATAACTCCTTTAATTCTATCAACTCTACATTGCTTCTATTTTTGTTTTTAAATCCGGATTTAGAAATAAATACATATTTGTAGCAATTTAATCCCGTAGCCTCTACCTGCTTTATTTCCTTATCTATTATTTCATCTGTAATTGGTTTATTTTTGAATTTAACTTCATAAAAAACATATCCTTTTTCATCTTCAGTTACAACATCAAATTCACCATTGTTATGTTCTTTAGGATTGTCATAGTAATATTTTCCTATCTTCTCAATAACCGGCTCAATTTCTCCCTTTCTGTTTTTTCTAATCAGATACTGGCGACATATCGACTCAAACATATGGGGAACATACTGTTCTTCAAAATCTTTTTCTATATATTTTTTATAAAATACATTGGAATCCATAATATTCATCTGAGATGAGTATTTAAAGATATATTTGTAATAAAATAACGAAAGATTATCAGAAATATAATATCCTGTCTTTCTTTTATTGTTTTTATCATTTATTGGACTTGTTTTTATAACCACTTCCATCTTCATTAATTTGTCAAGCACGTCCACGAGCGTTGGTCCGCTAGAGACATGAGATTGTGATAATATGTCACTATATTTGTGATACCCTTTTGCTAACGCTTCAAAAACTTCATTTACATTTACTATTTTTGAAATTTCAGAATTTAAATACATTGATACTTCATTTTCCAATCTTGCTCCCGGCGAAGCAATAAGTTCAATAATGTTCTCTTTTACACTCTTAGAATCGTCCACTAATCTGTTATAATATGGTATACCTCCAAACACAGAATAAATTCTTACTCTATCCTCTTCTGAATATTTAGGATAAAACAATGAAGACTCATAGTAATCCATCTGTCGCAAGTTAATTGTCAAATCAACTCGTCCATATAAAGGATTTGAATGTTCTAAAAGTGACCTCATTACATCAACATACGAACCTAATATTATCAGCGATAATTTAGATTTATCTCTATACTTGTCAATTAATGCCTGCAATATACTGTCCATACCACTAACTGATTCCCTTATATATGGATACTCATCCAATACCAAAATCATCTTCTCTTCTACAGCTAACTCAAAAATGTATTTAAGTACAGATTCTATATTTGTAAAACCTAATATTTTTTCTGGAAATTCTAGTAAAAATGTGATAGAATTTTGATAACAGGAGAAAAAAGAAATGAAACAAAAAAAATTTTTTATAATAGGTTTGATATTATTAGCAGCTATCTCATTTATAATATTCATACTAGTATCAGGTAGTGGTAACAAAGGTAATGTTGAAACACCAAAAGCCATTAATGACATTAATGACGTTATTAATACTATAAATAAAAATAACAAAAATGTTTTACCCGAACTTGAAACTATGAAAGTAGATATAAAGAATATTGATGAAGTTACTAGTTATACTGGATTAAAAACAAATGATGGAATCGAATCAATTGTTGTATCAGAACCATTGATAACAGCAGCTTATTCAGTTGCTATTGTTAAGGTTAAAGAC
>NZ_CAKVZL010000113.1:2015-5825 GCF_934835595.1 Eubacterium sp. AF15-50 | reverse complement strand
AAACATTTTAACTACCATAATATTAGCCCCTCCATGTCTTGGTCCCTTTAAGGAAGACAACGCCGCCGCTATAGTTGAATATGTATCAGAACCTGATGATGTAACAACTCTTGTGGTAAAGGTTGAATTATTACCGCCTCCATGTTCCATATGGAGAACTAAAGCTAAATCAAGAACCTTTGCTTCTAACTCCGTATATTTTTTGTTAGGTCTTAACATTCTTAATAAGTTTTCGCTGGTGGACAAATCATCCTTTGGCCTATGTATATATAAACTTTGATTTTTCTTGTAATGATTATATGCATGATATCCATACACTGAAAGCATAGGGAACACTGCTATTAACTGAATGCACTGTCTTATTACATTCTCTAATGATGTATCTGACACGTTTTTATCATAAGAAGCTAATGTCAGTACACTCCTTGTAAGGGAATTCATAATATCCTCGCTAGGTGCCTTCATAATAACATCTCTTACAAAATTTGTTGGAAGCCTTCTGGAATATGCCAGCATTTCCTTAAATTCATTTAACTCGTCTTCATTAGGCAATTCACCAAAAAGAAGTAAATATGCTACCTCTTCAAAACCGAATCTTTTATCATCCATAAATCCCTTAACTAAATCCTGGATTTTGTACCCTCTGAAATACAATTTTCCTTCACAGGGAACACTTTTTCCGTTAACTATTTCTGAAGACTCAACTCTTGAAATATTGGTAATTCCTGTTAATACACCCTTTCCATTTAAATCACGAAGTCCTCTTTTTACACCATATTCCGTAAATAACTCCCTGTCTACGCCGTCATTATTTTTACACACCTTTGCCTTATTTTCCGCAAATAATTTAACATCTTCTCTCTTTAATGCCATAAAATCCCCTTTCTGTTCTCAATTATTAATATATAAAGTTAATAGCGTCATGTAAAACCTTAAAGTTTACCACTGCCCTTCCTTTTTCCTTCTCACCGTCAAGAGACCAGTCTATGTCTGAGCAATCGGTAATTCTTGCTGATTTTATCTGTGCCAAAGTGATTTTTCCTGTAAATTTCTGTAAAAGTACCTGACCGCAAAGCCTTACAAACTCTGCAAAGTCTCTTGGATACTCAATAAGCATCAGTTCAAATTCACCATCGTTAAATTCCACTAAATCCTTGTCTAACTTCATTATGCCACCTACTTTTGTAGCATTGTTTATTGCCACAAAAATATATTTTCCCACATAGGTTTTATCATCAAGTTCAATTTTCAGGCGTAACTTTCTTATGTGAAATAATTCTCTTGCACCACGAAGAATGTAGGCAAAATGTCCTAATCTGTTTTTTAATTCCTGAGGTGTTGAATATGAGGTCTTAGTAAAAATTCCTGCTGATGCAGTATAAACAAAATGTCGTCCGTTAAAATCTCCTATATCAAGAGGTCTTGCCTCATTAGATATAATATACTTAGCCGCCTTTTTAGGATCAGATTCTAATCCTAAACTATTGGCAAAATCATTAGTAGAACCTGCCGGAATATATCCTAAAGGTGTTTTTACATTTCCTTCAATCAATCCCTGAATTACTTCATTTAATGTTCCGTCTCCTCCCATACATACCACAAGGTCTACTTCACTTCCGTATTTTATGGCAATGTTGGTTCCGTCTGCTCTTCGTTTTGTATATTTAATTCCTACTTTGTATCCTGCCTCTTCAAAAACCCATACAGCATCATCTATAAAATTCTTATTTTTCTTCAGTCCGGCTTTCGGATTAACAATAAATAATATTTTTTTCATGAATACTCCTTCGTATAAATTATTCAATATTCTACAATATTTTTACTTTCATTGTATTAATTAAAAATTAAGAAACTGTGAACTGCAATTCTTCCCTGTATCTATTTGGGACAATATACATATATTGTAAAACTATCTCACCTGTCCGTTGCCATATATCTTGTATTTAAAAGACTGCAATTCCGGCAATCCAATAGGTCCTCTTGCATGAAGCTTCTGAGTGGAAATACCTATTTCTGCTCCAAAACCGAACTCTCCTCCGTCAGTAAATCTTGTACTGGCATTTACATAAACTGCTGCTGAATCTACCTTGTTTAAAAACTCCTCAGCAGCTTCCTTATTTTCAGTAACTATACATTCGCTGTGACCTGTACTGTATTTATAAATATGATCCACGGCTTCATCTAAGGAATTTACTATTTTAACAGACATTTTGTAGTCAAGATATTCTGTTCCCCAGTCCCTTTCCGTTGCCTTCTCTATTCCCTTCGCTATATCAACTGCTTCCTCATCTCCAAAAAGTTCCACAGATTTTTCATCTAATTTTGCCTTTATTTTCGGCAATGCTTCCTTTGCAATATCCTTATGTATAAGCAAACTTTCTGCTGCATTACAAACTGACACCCTGTTAGTTTTGGCATTATATACTATGTCAGCTGCCATATCCACATTGGCATCCTTATCAATATATATGTGGCAGTTTCCCACTCCGGTTTCAATTACCGGAACTGTTGCATTTTTTACAACTGCCTGTATCAGTCCTGCACCGCCTCTTGGTATAAGCACATCCACATATTCATTCATTTGCATAAGGGCATTAGCGCTTTCCCTTGATGTATCTTCCACTAACTGTATAACGTCTTCACTAAGACCTGATTTTTTTACAGCCTCTCTCATTGTTTTAGCAATGATTCTGTTAGAATTTATTGCTTCCTTTCCTCCACGTAAAATAACGGTGTTTCCTGACTTTAAGCACAAAGCTGCCGCATCTGAGGTTACGTTAGGTCTTGCTTCAAATATAACTCCTATAACTCCTAAAGGTGTAGATACCTTTTTTATGTTAAGTCCGTTAGGTCTTGTAGTTTCACTTAAAACCCTTCCCACAGGATCCGGCAGTAAAACAACATCCTCAACGCCCTTTGCCATCCCTTTAATTCTGCCTTTGTCTAACTTTAATCTGTCAAGCATTGCTTCTGACATTCCATTATTTTTCCCATTTTCCAAATCAATGGTATTTGCCTGTATTATTTCATCTGCATTTTCAATTAATGCCTGTGCAATGTATTTTAGAGCCTTATTTTTCTGCTCCGTGGTAGCTATCATTAATGTTTTTTCTGCTTCTTTTGCTTTCTTTCCTAATTCCGTAAGCATTATTTTTCCTCCCTTTATTAACATTTCTTATTAAAGAAAAACAGCCATGCCTAGCGTGACTGTTCTTTGTCTTTTGCTACGAAGAAGGTTCCTACCTGGTGTCCTTCTAATATTTTATATAAATTCTCCGGATCTCCACCGTTCATAATAACAGTATCTATTCCCGCTTCCGTTGCAATCTGCGCCGCCTGAAGTTTAGTTATCATACCACCGGTTCCAAATTTTGAGCCTTTTCCACCGGCAAGTTCAAACAATCCCTCAGTTATTTCCTCTACAACCGGTATTATTCTTGCATATTCATTTTCATTCGGATTGGCATCATACAACCCATCTATATCTGTAAGTATAAACAAAGCATCTGCCTTTATAAGCTTTGCCACTATGGCTGAAAGATTATCATTGTCACCATAAACTATTTCTTCTACAGCTACAACGTCATTTTCATTAATAACCGGTATAGCACCAAATTCAAGGGTTCTCTCAAAGGCATTTATAAGATTATCTCTGCTTTCCAAATTATCCACATCTCTTTTTGTAACAAGGAACTGTCCCACCTTATGACCGTATTCTCCAAACATCTTGTCATACATAAACATAAGTTCACATTGTCCTACAGTAGCTGCTGCCTGCTTTCCTGCTGTGGTAACCGGTCTTTCCTTAAG
>NZ_CAKVZL010000113.1:0-2005 GCF_934835595.1 Eubacterium sp. AF15-50 | reverse complement strand
ACCTAATTTCCCCACACCTACACCAATGGCACCTGAGGATACCAATGCTACTTCAATGCCTGAATTAACTATATCGGATATAACTGTCACTAGTCTTTTCATTTGTCTTATATTTGTTTTTCCCGTACTGTGTGTTAAAGAAGATGTTCCCACCTTTATAACAATTCTCTTTACGTCTTTTAATGTTGCCATAACTTCCTCCCAAAATAAGCACTATGTCACTTATTTTAGAACAACTGCCTTCATTTGTAAACATTATGCTTTATATTTCTGTCTTAAAATGGTCTTTAAATCCCTGTCCAAACACTTCATTTGCCGAAGATACTATCATAAAGGCTCCACTGTCTGTTTGTTTTAGTATATTTCTTACCTTAACCAATGTCTGTTTCTTCATTACGCACATAATCACTTCCGTAGTTTCGTTACTGTATGCACCCTTTGCCTGAATCATGGTGGCTCCTACATTTACTTCCTTCATCATGCGTCTGGCAATAAGTTCTCTTTTTTCACTTATTATATATACAAGAGTGGCTTCATCTCCTCCGTATATTGCCCTGTCCATAACCACCGTGGACACATAAATAGCAATAGCCGCATACAACGCCACCTCCACATCCTTAAATGCCATGGCTGACGCTGCCAAAATAACCACATCCAACAAAAAATATATCTGTCCCGTTTTTAAATGGGGTTTCTTTTGTTTTATTATTTTTACAATAATGTCCAACCCTCCTGTTGTGGTATCCAATCTGAACATTAATCCCATTCCCAGTCCAAATGTAGCTCCTCCAATAACAGATGCCAGCATTTTATTATCTGTAACACCATTAACATTAAAAACTATTGGAAGAATATCTATTAACACTGATGATACAATCAGACTATACATTGTTGACAGAATAAATTTAATTCCAAACTTTTTAATTCCCACTGCCAGGATTGGAATATTTATTAATAAAATAAGCATTCCCACTCCCGGAAGTCCCGGGAACATCTTTTTTAATATAATGGCGATTCCTGATATTCCTCCCGGTGCCAAATTATTGGGATTTAAAAATAATGCGATTCCCACTGCATACAAGGCAGCAGTAAATGTAATGAAAACATATCTGAATATTTTTTTAACAACCTGCTTTTGCTTCATAGTAATTCCTTTTAAAATTTATGATGTAAGTAACAAAATTTGCCACTTGCAATTGTGCTTGCACAAATAAGCAATTATGCTTTTGCCACTTACATCATATTTATTCATTACTATTTTCTCTTATTTACAGGCTGTTATTCATTTTTTGTTAAATTTCGTCATCCCCCGGAAGTTCTTCTGTTGGTGCACAGCATGGCATAGGATTAATTGAACAGTCTGCACATCCTCTTATTACTTCCTTTCTCTTTGAGGACTCAACATTTTCATCAACCTTAAGATTAATGTGTCCGTCCCCTTTCTTTATACTTCCATCTAACATTGCTACAATGTCATCTATCATTTTTTCTTTATCACTCATGGTAATACCTCCTGTTTTCTAATTGTTAAAAGGGCTAATAAAATTATTCCTATGTCAGTAGATTATACCATAAAATATCCATCTTGGAAATTAATTATCACTGTTTTTATTCTTTGTCCATGTGTGCAACCCACATCCAATGCACAACAAAACCAGAAGAAGTAAACCAACAGTAACCACTTCTATGCCATATTCCACACCCAACAGTGGCAAAAAGAAATCCTGCCACGAACCAATGTAACCATATACCCAATCCGGACCCGATAATAATCCGCACAAAGCCATTACCGCACTAACGAAAATATAATACATATGAATAATATTTCTATCTCTCTGTGTTCTCTCCATTCTTACTGTCATTATCACTGCAAAAACACATGAAATAATAAGAGACATATTCATTGCGGAATAATGATTTTCTTCATAAAGGAGTATATCTCTTCCCATAAGCATATCTACATAATAATCAATTCTAAAAAGATACAATATCATATATGTACACA
>NZ_CAKVZL010000112.1:0-5907 GCF_934835595.1 Eubacterium sp. AF15-50 | reverse complement strand
ATGAGGCGAAAGTCTCACGTACGGTGTAGAGCAGGGGAAAAGGTGGAGATAATATCAAATCCTTACCTATTGCTATAGTCACTTGTTGCAACACTTAAATGTTCATTTGCAACGTAATACATATAAAACTTACCGTCTTTTTCTATTAAATCCGGTGCCCAAAATCCACTGTCACCATATACATCATTTTTAGATAATGCCCATCCTCTGTCTGTCCAATTAACTAAGTCAGTAGATGAATACACTTTAAATCCTAAATTAGCATTTTCAGTATTAGTTGCATATAAATAATACATACCCTTGTAATACAACACATCCGGGTCTGCGCAGGAATTTAAAACTGAATTGGTATATGTTTTTTCCGGTGTTTTTGGATTATATTCAAATACACTTAAATTTTTAAATGAAGCTCCTGAAAGCCAATGTCTAAATCCTACTGTACCGCTTGAAAAATCATTATCAACTGCCACTATTTTGGCATAATTTTCACCATTATAATTAACATATCCTTTTATTTCATTCCCTGCCACTGCTACAGATACACGATAATATTTATTATATTCAATTGTCATTTTCTTCTTTGCAATTTCAGTCCATTTATTTTGATGGACTTTTCCCAAAATCGCTTCTTTTTTCAGTGCATCTATTCCAAAATAATATCCGTCATAACCATCTGAAACACTACTGTAAGGATTGTTTACCCTAAAAATTATCCCCCCCTGATTGCTGTCTTTACTGCCATCTTCCTTTACGCTTATATCAGCCTCTACAACAAAATCAGTAAATTCCTTTCCTGATACAACTACCTTATTGGAATTTCCTCCATTAATGGACATAACATTTTCATTATATACAGGGATACTTGAAACTAATCCCGAATAAAAATCAAGACCATATGAATCTCCAAAATTTGTACTGTATAATAAATTTCCTGTCCCCGGTATTGTCCCATAATTATTATTTTTTCCTAAAGTATCCATATGATAAAAACGTTGATTTCCCGAAAAATGATCTATGGAAATTAAAATGTTATTTCGTGAGGTTTCCACAATTCCCGGAGCATATGCTTTAGAACCTCCTGTCCATATATCGGTTAAAAGTCCCCAGGTTTCAAAATTATCCATTGTTCTTATGTATTTAATATGAGTTCTTCTCTTTGACACATTCTCTGAAGATGAATCCGGTGTGCCTTTGAAATCCTCATCAGTGCAAAATACCACGCCTACAGGTCCGTTACCAACTCTGACAGCCATAGGACAATATGCATTATATCTTCTACCGGATTCCGAATCTATGGTTGACTGATAAACTATTTTTCTTCCTGAATAGTTCCACGTATATCCTCCATCATTAGACTGTATTGCCCTTACCACGTTAGAATACACGCCCCCCGATTTATTATCTTCAATACCTTCCGTCACAACCATGATTCTATTATTTCCTAAATCAACTACAGATGCCATTCCGTCTCTTACAAATTTAGACGAATCTGCATCTCTTGAAGCAGCAACTACGCCGTACTTATTCCATGCTCCCGTAAGACCATCTCTTCCCTGCATTGCAATCCACTGTGCACCGGATACACCATTTTCAGCAGCCAGAGGTTCCGAATCATAATAACACTGCATATCTCCATTTTGTGTCACAAACAGCCACGGAGCACCTACAAACTGACTACATCCTGAAATTACGGTGCTGTCATATACCCAGTTATACCCACCATTATCACTTCTACATACAACAACTGAATATTTACCCTCTGCATTTTTTTCACGAAATGCACAATACACCTTATCTGTCCCTGAAACAGCCATAAACATAACATCACCATAATTAATGTTGTCATTGCTTGCCACTGTACCTATTTTAGTCCAGCTTTCCCCTCTGTTTGAGCTTGTCCATACTTCTATTGTATGACCACTGCTCCTTCCGCCAATTACCGTTCCGTCATCTTTCATTGACATAGAACGTATAGCTCCTGAGCCATAGTATAACTCCTCAGGTGTGTTAGCATATGTTGCACTACCTGATATTAACAGTAATGTAACAACAAAAATCAAGCATAAATATTTCTTCAAAATAAATCCCTCCGCTTATAAATATACTTTTATAGATTATTTATATCTAAATTATTTTCTCCCTACAAGTGGTGTAATTTTTTTATAAGGTATTATATTTTATATTCATCACATAAGAATATTTTTCAGATTCACTTTCCTCTTGATTTGTTTGCTTTAAAGTGTTAAACTTTAAAGTGGTGAAGCAATTATATTCTACTAACAGGATAATTGATTATTTTATTTTTTCGTTTATAATTTACAATGTAAGTATCAAAAGTATAAATTAACTAACAACAGAATGGAGTTTTTATGAGAAATACAGATAGTTTAACATATGGATTTATTGGAATAGGATTAATTGGAGGTTCAGTGGCTAAAGCCCTTCGCCGTGTATATCCCGGCTGTAAAATTATAGTCTACAATCGCGGTGCAAAGCCAAGGGTAATGGCAATGAATGACGGTACTGCAAATATTGCCGTAGATTGTGTTGATGATACCTTTAGGGAATGTGATTACATATTTTTGTGTACCCCGGTGGAAAAAAATGTGGAATACCTTTCATTATTAAAGAATATTATTAAGGATGATTGTATTATTACCGATGTGGGAAGCGTAAAAAGTAACATTCATGCCGCCATTAAAAAACTGAACATGGAGAAGAATTTTATTGGAGGACATCCTATGGCCGGCTCTGAAAAGACAGGCTATGAGTTTTCCAATGACCGCCTTTTGGAAAATGCTTACTATCCTGTTACGCCTACAGATAGCGTTGATAATAAATATGTTAAGGAATACTCCAAAATAGTTTCTGACATAGGAGCCATTCCTATTGAAATATCCTATAAGGAACATGACCGTGTAGTTGCTGCGGTAAGTCATTTGCCGCATCTTATTGCTTCAAGTCTGGTTAATTTAGTAAAGCATAATGACAGCCCTCTTGAATATATGAAAACCTTTGCAGCAGGAGGATTTAAGGATATTACACGTATTGCCTCCTCTTCTCCTGAAATGTGGGAGCAAATATGTATGACAAACAATATTAACATTAGCGAAATGTTAGGACTATATATTGAGGACTTAAAGAAAGTTCAAAATGAATTAGATAAAAAAGACGGCAGGGCTATCAATAATATGATAGCCGAAAGCCGTGATTATCGTGATAATTTAGATGAGCATAACAATAGTATTATCCAGAGAAGCTATAGCGTTTTCTGTGATATTATTGATGAGTCCGGTGCTATTGCAACCATAGCTACCATATTAGCTACTAATGGCATTAGCATTAAAAATATCGGAATCATTCACAACAGAGAACATCAGGAAGGGGTCCTTAAAATCTCATTTTATGACGAATCCTCTGCAAATAAAGCTATTGAACAGCTTGAAAGACACAGATACAAGGTTTTTAAGAAAAAATAAACTAGAAAATATCTTTCAGCTCTGTGATTTTGTAAATAATTTTATCTGTAACACTTAAATCCTGATTTTCTGAATCAGGATTTCTAAATCCAATGCAGGTCATTCCTGCTGTTTTTGCAGCTCTGCTTCCATTTGCAGAATCCTCTACAACAGTACATTCCGCCGGCTTTCCACCAAGTTTTTCTGCTGCTACCAGGAAAACATCAGGAGCCGGCTTTGGTTTTTCCACATTTTCCGCACTAAACAAAAGTTTAAAGCATTTATCTATTTCCAGGGTTTTCATCTGGCTTTCAATATAATCCTGAGATGAAGAAGATGCCACTGCCATTTCATAGCCTTTATCATAAAGATATTTTATTGTTTCCACTGCACCCTCTATTCTCGGAATACCTTTTTCCTTAAGCATCTCATCCTTAACCTGGGAAAATCTTTCCGGCAAATCCGTATATACGCTTACATCCACTCCATATCCCTCTTTTATAAGGTTATACAAAAAGCTTCTTGTAGAACCGATACAGCCTTTATAATGTTCGTAATCAATATCTATTCCTTTTTCCTTAAATACCTTTTTCCATATTTCAAAATGCATAGGTTCGGTATTTACCAAAACACCATCCATATCAAATAAAATATATTTACCCATATTTTCTTTTCTTCCTAATCTTTGTTATTTTGTAATTTCATCAAGAACCTCAAAATAATTTTCAAATGTTTTTTTACAACATAAAGGATTCTTTATAACTATTCCCTCTACTAAAAGACCAATAAGAGAAAAACTCATGGCTACCCTGTGGTCATCGTAGGTTTCAATTTCTGCACCGTGTAATTTTCCCGGCACTATTTTTACATCAGTTCTGCCGTTTACCTCAATAATTTCCGTATCACAGCCTATCTTTTTCAGTTCATTGGCAATAACTGCTACCCTGTCAGATTCCTGCCCCCTTATATGACCGATATTTCTAATGACAGTTGGCGTTGAGGCAAAGGCTGCCACCACTGCCATTGTAAGTGCCTGATCAGAAAAATCCGACATATCAATGTCTATGCCTGAATATTCTTTAATCTGACTTCCGTCAATAATTACACCTTCTTCAGATTCCGCTACAATACATCCTAAGTTTTCTAACACCTTTAAAAATTTCACATCTCCCTGCATGGAATCTAAATGTATCTGATAAACTCTTGCTTTTGTCTTTAAAATAGCTGCCATGGCGTAAAAATAACATGCTGCTGACATATCAGGTTCAATATAGTAATCGCTACAGCTAAATCCGACATTTTCTATCACATATGTATCATCGGTTCTTAAATACTTAATTCCAAACTGTCTCATTAAGTTTTCAGTTATTTTAATGTAAGCACCCTTGGTTCTGGAGCCTGTAAGAGTAACTGTTAACCCGTTTATAACGCCTGCCAGCATTAATCCGCTGGCATACTGACTGCTTTTGGTAGTATCTATTTCAACCTTTGTGTTTTTTATTCCCTTAGAATGAATTTCAAAAGGAAAATGACCTTCTTTTTCAAGACAATTAATAGTTACACCACACTGTCTTAAAACATTAATTAATTCTTCCATAGGACGTTTCTTCATCTGTTCAGAAGAATTAAGAGTATAATTTCCACCTGCCACTGCTAACAAAACAGTCATAAATCTTGCGGCAGTTCCTGCACTTCGTACATTTATACATGCATTTTTATTGGGAATATTTCCATTTTCCCCTTGTATAATTACCTGTTTTTCAGATTCATTAATATTAACGTCAAATCCTAAGCTTACAAGACAATCTAAAAACGCCCTGGAATCATCACTAAACAGCACCCCTTTAAGTCTGCATTTTCCCTGTGATAAAGCTGCCAACATAAGTGCACGGTTTGTAATGCTTTTTGAACCGGGAACCACAACATCAATGTTTCTTTTATCCTTAATTCTTTTTACCTTATAAGTATCCAACCGGTTTTCTCCCATTCATCCTATTTTATAAACATAGCATCCCTCATGTTTCGAGTTCGCCTCACTTTTCCTGTTTTGTAATTTACATTCCATCAATTATCAATGATAACACAGCCATATCTCCGTAGTCAATCGGAAGTGTGGCTCATTTTTCTCTGTAATTCATCGCAGATGGCGGACACTCTCTTTTCGCCAAACCCCTTGAGAGTGAGCAGGCACTCTCTTACTTGGTCTATCGTGAGGGAGTCTGCTTCTGCCACCTCCTTGCCATCTTTATATCCGGACTTATAAACCGACTCCGCCCACATCGTCATCTGACAATGGTCCATTTTGCGGATTTTGTCATACTGCTTTCTGTTGAGGATAAATCCCTTAATCTTCCCCATCGCTTTCGCTCCTTTCTAATTCATCCAATCTTCCCGATAGAACTAATGCGGTTGCCTCGATGACAATTCTCATAATCTCCATATCCAAGGT